>JANPBV010000001.1:0-2512 GCA_031430615.1 Ignavibacteria bacterium
ATTCTGCGGGAGTTGGCGAGCCGCTGCCAAAAAATATTGTTAGACTAATGCTGTTATTAAGGATAAATTCACTTGTTAAAGGTTACAGCGGAGTCAGGCTTGAACTTATCGAACAGCTTGTAAAAATTTTCAATCTTGGTATTACTGCATATATTCCATCGCAGGGCTCAGTTGGCTCCTCGGGTGATCTTGCACCGCTCTCGCACTTAGCATGTGTTTTAATTGGAGAAGGCTATGCTTACTATGGGAAAGAAGTATTGCCATCTAAGACCGTACTTGCAAAACATGGATTAAAGCCATTTAAGCTTATGGCTAAAGAGGGACTTGCTTTAATTAACGGAACGCAAATGATGACAGCATTCGCAGTTGAGATACTCGGCAGAGCTAAAAAACTATCCAAGCTAGCGGATATTTCAGGCGCACTCAGTGTTGAAGCGTTAAAAGGGACTGATGTAGCTTTCAGTGATAAACTGCAAAGAGTCAGACCGCATAATGGTCAGATTAACACAGCTTCAAACTTAAGGAAATTATTAAGGGATAGTGAGATAAAGCTTTCACATATTGATTGCGGCAAGGTGCAGGATGCGTATTCACTCCGTTGTATGCCGCAGGTTCACGGGGCAGTTAAAGATACAATTGAATATGCAAGTAAGGTCATAGAAATTGAAATTAATTCCGCAACTGATAACCCTTTAATTTTCGCTAAAACTAATGAGCATATCGAAGGCGGGAATTTTCATGGTGAGCCTGTTGCACTGGTAATGGATTTCCTGAAAATTGCACTGAGTGAACTTGGAAATATCAGCGAGCGCAGAACAGCCCGGCTTGTTGATGGATCACTCAGCGGTTTACCAAGATTTTTGACATCCAAGGGCGGGCTGAATTCCGGTTTGATGATAGCGCAATATACCGCCGCATCATTAGTATCAGAAAATAAGGTACTCGCTCACCCGGCTTCGGTTGACTCCATACCAACAAGCGCAAATCAGGAAGATCATAATTCGCTTGGATCAATTTCCGCAAGAAAATGTTTCGAAGTTTTGGTAAATACTGAAAAGATACTTGCAATAGAAATACTTTGCTCATGCCAGGGAATAGATTTCCTGAAGCCTTTAAAATGTGGTAAGGGAACAGGCGCAGCATATGATTCTGTTCGCAAATCTGTAAAACATATTGATGAAGATGTTGTTATGAATGAGCAGATTGAATCAGTTTGCGATGTAATATTTAAAGAGGATTTTATTGTGAACATTGAAAACGCATCCGGTAAACTTAGTTGAAAAAACCCGAACCCATAAAGAAACGTTTAGGCATTAAAAAGATATATAGCGAAGTAAAATATTACGCAATAGGGTTTTATAATAAGTTTGATGAAGACCACGTATGGATAATGTCAGCAAGTATTGCTTTTAATATCATTATTTGTATTATACCAATTACGCTTATATTATTTTCAATTCTTGGTATTTACCTTAAGCAGGATGGAGCCCAGGCATATCTTAACGAATCGCTGAATAATGTTGTTGGTATTACCCCGGAGCTAAAACTTAAGATTTCTTCTTTAATAGTTGGCGCAATAAATGAACTTTCTAACAATTCATTACTTACGGCAATTTTAGGTTCAATTGGTATTTTGTGGACATCAAGCGGTTTATTTAGTACATTAAGGGATGTATTGAACAGGGTATACAAAACCCGCAGCGATACTTTCTATTTATGGGTAAAATTACGTGATATGGGTATGGTTTTCCTGATATTAACCGTATTTCTGCTCTCATTTTCAACAACTTTTATACTCTCAATTTTTGAAGCCATAGATAAATCCTATTTTAATGACGCTATTTTACAACTTGGATTTGTAAGCAGTCTTATCACTCATTTTTTTGGACTCATATTTACATTTATAATGTTCTATTTAATTTTTAAACTTGTACCACAGGGATACGTAAGCCAAAAAGTTGCGTTGATATCCAGTATAACTGCAGCTGTTCTTTATGAGGCATTAAAATATTTATTTATTTTTTACCTTGTATCATTTGCAAATTATCAAAGGGTATACGGAACTTATGCCGCAATTGTAGCCGTAATTTTCTGGCTGTATTATTCATCATTAACTTTTGTTATTGGCGCAGAAATGGGACAGCTATACAAAGAAAAAAAACTTATCAAGGAATCATAAAACTATTTACACAATCATTTAATTATAATTGGAACAACGAAAACTATATAAGACCCTTGAAAATGCATTTAAGCATTTTCCAGATTTCGACAGCGATATACAGCTGTTAAGTTATGTACTGAAGGAAGTTATTAACCACGAAAATATTGAGATCACCGGCGGCAGGCTATGGGAGCTTAACGACACCAGGACCGCTTACATTATGGATGAACAGCACGGTGAAGTTGAAAAGATAAGAAAAGGATACGCTTTAAAACTTATTGATTACCCTGTTTTTTATGAAGTAGGAAAGAACCGCTCAATACTTGCAAAGGAAACGGATAAGTACTTAAG
>JANPBV010000002.1:0-23727 GCA_031430615.1 Ignavibacteria bacterium
TGGTCACTCAGGCGCGGTATTGGTGAAGCAGTGAAATCAATTTCACCCTACAAGGAAGAAGATACCGTTGTTCCAAGAGCGAATATGACAAAGCTCATAAGGGGAGTGAAGGAAATTTCCGCGAAGTATGGTATTACTACAATATGTTATGGTCACTCAGGTGACGGGAATATACACGTGAACATATTAAAGGATAAGCTTGATGAAAAAAGCTGGCAAGAAAATCTTGATACTGCCATAAGGGAAATATTTGAACTAACTGTTTCACTTGGGGGAATGATATCAGGTGAGCATGGAATAGGGTACTCGCAAAAGCCATATATATCAATTGCTCTGGCAGAAGCAGAGCTTGATTTAATGCGTAAGATAAAGAAGACATTCGATCCGAATAATATACTGAATCCCGGGAAGATATTTTAGAAGCTTCAACCACAGAGGGCACAGAGTACACAGAGAAAAGCATGGGTGATGAAAAGAAAGTTTTAGTAGATAATGAATTAACAGAAATAGTTATTGGCTTAGCTATTAAAGTTCATAAAGAGTTGGGTCCGGGGTTATTAGAATCAGCTTATGAAGCCTGTTTGTATTATGAACTTATCAAAGCTGGTTTAAAAACTGAAAGGCAGAAACCCGTTTCTCTGAAATATTTTGAAGTAATTGTTGATGTAGGCTATCGAGTTGATTTATTTATAGAAGACAGGCTTATTGTGGAATTAGAAGCAACTAATGAACTTTCTCCTATTTTCAAAGCACAGATACTAACACACATGAAGCTATTAAAATGCAGATTAGGTTTGTTAATTAATTTTAATGTTGAATTATTGAAAAACGGGATAAAAGATTTGTTTTATAATATCTCTGTGACCTCCGTGTCCTCTGCCACGACTTTCGTTTTTTGAAAGTTGGTGAAAAATTTTAAAAATATGATAAAATCTGGAATAAATATAAGAGTTCTGTACGCGCATACCGATAATATGGGTATTGTGAATAATGGCAGGTATTTTGAATACTTTGAAGCCGGCAGGAATACTCTGTTAAGAGAGCTTGGCTATCCGTATACTGAGATTGAAAAACTTAATTTCGGTCTACCCGTAATTGAAGCGCATGCAAATTACATCTCAACAGCAAAGTATGATGATGTAGTAGTAGTTAATGCATATCTTAGAACAATGCCGGGAGTTAGGGTGAAAATTGATTATGAATTGAATGTCCAAGATAAGCTTATTGTTACAGGATATACTGTACACTCATTCATTAACCTTGCTACTATGAAGCCTGTTCGACCACCCAGAGATTTTATAGATAAAATAACGAAGTTTTTTTTGCCTGCCTGACTGCGCCAAGTAGGCAGGAAACCTTAGTATCTAAGGTAGATATTGTTTCACCAAAATTTGCAGAAAATAATTGAACGGAATAAATTTTATACAAGATCTTGTTTGCCCGATAGGTAAGTATCCGTTAAAGGAATCAGGTGATATGCTTGAATGCGCCAATTGCGGAGCTAAATATCCTGTGAGAGAGGGAATTCCCATGCTGCTAATTGATGATGCAGTGCTGCCTGAAGGAATAAAAGATATGCATGATCTTAAATGCTTTAAAGAAAAAAATAACCCGGCATGACAATTAAGGAATATTACAGCAAACATTCTAAGGAAATAACTGATACAGTTAAGCTTGCGCTCAGAGAAGATGAAATTAATAATGATGTTACAACAGATCTTCTGCTAAAAGGTAAGGTAGGCGATAAAAGATTTAAAGCAATTCTTTTATGCAAAGAGGATTGCATAATAGCGGGTCTGGATATATTTAAACAGACATATAAGTTAATTGACCCGAGGGTTATGTTCAAAACATATTATAAAGATGGCGAGCGCATTAAAAAGGGAAAGAAAGTTCTTGAAGTAACCGCATCACGGAGGACACTGCTAATTGGTGAGAGAACTGCGTTAAATATTTTGCAGAGAATGAGCGGGATAGCTACATTTACAAACAGCTTTGTAAAACTGCTAAAATTCAAAGGCAGTAAAATTCTGCATACCAGAAAAACCACTCCGGGCTTCAGACTATTTGAAGCGGCAGCGGTTAAAACCGGTGGCGGTGATTTTCACAGGCTTAGCCTTAACAGCGCGGTTATGATAAAAGATAATCATATTGAAGCATATGGCGGGATTGAATATATAATGGATTTTCTTTTGAGGCAAAACATTCCTTACAGTTTGAAACAAAAATTTGAAATAGAAGTAAAATCAATTAAAGAACTGGATACGGTTGTGAAATACGGCAAAGGAATTGTTGATATTGTAATGTTAGATAATTTTAAGCCAAATATTATTGATAAATCAATAATAATATTGAAAAATAATGGATTTAAGATTGAGCTATCCGGTGGTATAAATATGCGTAATTTCGGCAAATATCAGCGAAAAGGGGTCGATTTCTATTCAATTGGCGCATTAACTCACTCATACAAGTCATGTGATTTCTCGCTCGAATTTTAGATTTAATTAAATCATTATTGATTATTTTGTAAAAAATGCATAATTTTGGGCAGAAATCCAATCAAGAAAGCATTTCTTTGGTCTACACAATTCAGGGGTATAACAGTTTTTTAAAATCATATCTATTTAAACTAACTTTTCTAAAGGAGAAAATAAAATGTTAAACAACCACAAGTTAAAGTTCTTAATTGCTTTAATGGTATTGTTTGCCTTTGGCTATGTATGCAGCTCAGACAAAAAAGACGACAAGAAAGAAGATAAGAAAGAAGACACAAAGAAAGAGGATACAAAGAAGGAAGATACAAAGAAGGAAGATGACACAAGAAAGACCGATGACACCAAAAAAGAAGAGACATCGAGCAGTGATGTAAAACTCTATTTCTGTGAGGAATACACCGGGGGCAAAGAAATAGGAAAATCTGCCGAATTCATTATCGGGAAAAACGGCGGATACTTTACATGTATGATAGATCTAAGAGGAACAGGAAAGAAGATAGGCGTTGGTAAACTTGAGCTTAGAATTACTAAACTTGGCTCGAGCGAAAAAATTATTGCAACAGAAAAATTTGACGTACAGCCGGATTGGGATTATATCTTTTTTGATAAATTCCACACATTCTATTCGGCAGGTGACTACAAAATAACAGCTATGAAACCTGATGGAACACCGGTTGCTACAGGCGAAGTAAAGATCTCGATGAAGTAATATTTTCAGTTGAATTTCCAGCAGAGGTATCCTGATGAAAAAGGATACTTCTGCTTTTAAAAGGGTATAAACTACAAAAGAAAACAGTTTTACATAAATGAAACAGTTTTACTTAAATGAAAGGTTGCCACTAATTATGATTAAAAAAATATTTACTATTTCATTATTTGCGCTTGCTTTGCTGGTAGTAAGCCAGAAGACAAACGCGCAGTCTATGTATTTCTGTGAAGACGTAACCAGTGACGGTTACCCTATAACAGAAAGTTCAACATTCAATATCGGCTCTAACGGCGGATATGTGTATTGTCTTGTAAGGCTTCCGTATGAAGTTGCCTGCCGTACCGTTAGGTTTGAAGTCTATCGCAATGGCGCTTATGATAATACAATTTATGTTGATACTGAAAAAAATTGGGTATGGTTCTATAAAAAGATAACATTCTACAATTCAGGTGATTTCAGTATTTATGCATATGATTGCTTTGATTACCAGTTAACTTCAGGTAGTGTAAGAATTAATTTCAAGTAAAAAAAAATATTGTTTTTAAGGAAAGCCCGGCAGCTACCGGGCTTTTTTTATTTTCTGAATTTATCCCCTAAAAATTTCTTACTAATGTTTGTGTTCTTACCAACAACTTAAATAAAACAGTTATTTTAGCTATATTTGTAGCTGAATGCTCGATAAAATTAAAATTCTTTCAAAGCAGACCCTGATATACGGCACCAGCACTATTGTAGGCAGGTTCCTTAATTTTATACTCGTTCCGTTCTATACAAATGTTTTCCCGCCATCTGAGTACGGCGTTGTAGCTGTAGTATTCGCGTATATAGCTTTCCTTAACATTGTGTATTCATTCGGTTTTGAAGCGGGGTATTTCCGTTTTGCCTCATCAAATGAAATTGGCGGTCAAAAACAGAATTTCACACACCCATTCTTTTTAATTACCGTAAACAGCTTTATAATTTCAGGGGTAATATTAATTTTTCACAGCAGTATATCTGCATTAATAGGGGTTAAAGATGAATCAATTGTAATTTATTCAGCATTTATACTTTTCTTTGACGCCCTGGCTTTGATCCCGTTTGCTTTTTTAAGGCTTAAGAGTAAAGCTAAGGTTTTCGCTTCCATAAAACTTGTTAACATACTTGTTAATGTTACACTGAACCTGGTTTTAATACTTGTTTATAAAATGGGACTCGAAGCCGTATTCATAAGTAACCTTGTGGCATCAATAGTGACAGTTTTGCTGTTGTTGCCATATATTGTTAAGAATATATCATTCAGCTATCACAAACAGCTCTTTAATGAGCTTTGGAAATTCTCTATCCCATACCTTCCCGCTGCGCTTGCCTCGATGGTAGTGCAGACTATCAATATACTTATCATGCGTTTCCTGGTTGATGTGAAAACCGTTGGCATATATAACGCAAATTATAAGCTAGGCATTTTTATGATGCTTATCGTTTCTATGTTTGAGTATGCCTGGCGACCGTTTTTTTTAAATAATGCCAAAGACCCAAATGCAAAAGCCCTGTTTTCAAAAATTCTTACTATATTTACAGGGGGAGCATCTATTGTGTTAATTATGCTTACTTTCACAATACAGGATATCATCAAAATACCGCTTCCTTACAAAGGTTATATCATTGGTCCGCAATACTGGCAGGGGGTTATCATCGTTCCAATCGTGCTCTTTGCATACCTTTTCCTTGGAATTTATACTAACCTGATAGCAGGCATATACATTGAAAAGAAAACCAAATACCTTCCGCTCATAACCGGGCTTGGCGCAGTTCTGAATATTGTTACATGTTTTTTGTTGATACCTGTATGGGGAATTACCGGAAGCGCAATTTCTACACTGGTAAGTTATGTAGCTATGGCATCGTATATGTATGTAGTTTCACAAAAGTTCTACCCCGTAAAATATGAAATGAATAAATTATTGCTTATACTTTTTATTGATATTACTGCAATTGCTGTATTCTTCTATACATACGGTTCGCTTGGTATTGTTTACAGAGTGATCCTTGCTGTAATACTCTCAGGTGTTGTAATTTATTTATCTCAGTTATATAAAGCAAAAAGGTTATTGAAGAAAACTTGATGTCAAATAACAAATAACAAATATCAAATACCAAACCTTTAAATATTTAAACTTCAAACTTTCTTTTATTCGTAATTCCTCATTACTCATTACTCATTACTCATTACTCATTGCTAATGATGGTGGTCATGATGTTCATGATGTATCTCATCCAGAAGTTCACGCTTGTTAGCTTTGCTTCCGGCATTCATAGAAACAATGTATGATGGCACCCCGATATCATTCATAACGCAGGGCACAAGTACAGCTATTACAAGTATCGGCAAAAATATCAGGGTTTTTAATGAAATTACGGAAACTCCATAGGTAATCAGGTACATTCCCGCTGCTGTTGAGCTAAGCAGTATATGCAAACCGTGTGTGAACCTTGAGAGTTTTCTAACAGAACGTGAGAGCAGAAATCCAAGCAATGCGCCGCCAACAATAAAGCTCCATGCCGTTACAGGCTCTTCAATTATGCAGATGTGAAAATGCATGTCATAACCTAATGCTATGCCGCCAATGTACGGGAATATTATATCACTCAGAGTGCATGTTATAGATGACGTTAATATTGCAACAATTACGCCAAGCCATAATGTTCGGTTATATTTTGCAAGCAGTGATGCCGGTGTTAAAGCCGCGAAGAAAAGGTGAGAGATAAAAAATCCTTCAAATAGTTCTTCTGTATCCAGGGCAGCCTCAGGGAAAACAGTAAGCTTAAGAGCAACAATTATTATTCCTGAAATTATTACCGCCGCCGCTGTGAACTTCCAGTGCGTGCTCAGCTCATCTAAAAATATATTTTCGTGTGAATGCTTCATTGGTTAGAAAGTTGAAGGTTTTCAAGGTTGAAGGTTCCTGTTTTAAAGATAAAGGAAAAATAAAGAATTTTTGCTCAACCTGAATGTAATAAAGCGGAAATTAAAACTTTAAACTCTGCCTTTAAACTATTGAACTTTATAACTTTTAAACTTTTAAACCTTCAACTCTTCTTTACGGAGTGTACTCTTTTAGCTTTTCCTTTATTTCTTCTTTTTCTATAGGATTGCCTGCGTTGAGCTGTTTAATGATATCTTCAATTATCTGCTTTGCTTCTTCTTTGCGGAAATCTTTTATGAACCCGTCAAAAAAACTTGCACCGGCTAAGGCGCGGTTAATTTCAACGTGCTTATTGTGCTCATTAAGCTCGGTATAATACACAACATGGAATTTCTCGTTATACTGCTTATCGCGGTATATTTCAAACATTATTTTATCTGACTCGTACATGGATGGACTTTAAAAATGTTATATTTTATGAATGTAATATTGATTAGCTACAAATTTACCCGAAAGTAAGGATTTAGACAAGGGAAAACGATTTTTGTAAATACCTGTGAAAGCGGAAATCCAGTGAACAAATAAGAGCAAAATCATTATAAAACAGTCATTTTAATAGAAATAATGAATTTAGGTAAATTTTAAAGTAAGTAATCTCATAAACATTTTTAATTATAAAAGTTATTTTTATATTGTCGCATGGAAAGTCAAAAACTAAGAGAGTCACTTCTTAAAATCGCAGAAAAAGTTGATCCAAATACTACTTTGGAAGATATTTATAAACAACTTTCATTTCTTTCAGATATTGAAGAATCTGAAGAGCAGGATGCAAAAGGTGAAGTTCTCACACAGGAAGAAGTCGAGAAAGTTTCTAAGCAATGGCTTATGTAATCTGGACGAAAAAAGCTTTCCTCACAACTTGAAAGGGCAGTCAGATATATCAGAGAAGAAAGCGGCACAGCTTACGCCGAAATAGTTCTTGACAAAATTTTATCTTCAACAAGAAGCCTTATGAATTTTCCTCAAATGGGTCAAATAGAATATTTCCTTTCACATAAAAAATCAGAATACCGTTATATCCTTGTATGGAGTTATAAAGTTGTTTACAGAATAAATAATGATAAAGTTACTGTTTCGAGGGTATTTCATACATCACAAGACCCTAAGAAGATAGACAGCTAAGTCATTAAGCATTTGCTATCGCCTCAGCAATTGTAGTAAATTCTACCCCCTCTTGGTCTCCCACTGAAAAACCAGTTCTTCGACCTGCTAGGGGGAGAATTCCATTAAACTCATCCTTCAGCTCATCCCATTTCATACCAATTTCTGTCTGGTTCGGTATCAGCTTATCATCCGTTATTTCATCGCCATCTTTGAAGTTAAGCTCACATGCGTGTATGTTGGTTGGATTCTTATAATCATATATCGGCATTCCAAACCTGCGGCAAATGATAGGGCGCGCTTCGTAGATAGTGCATTCGCCTTCTGTGCCAAGAGCTGGGCAGGGGACCCCCTCGGTCTTCGACCACTCCCCCTTGCTAAGGGGGAGACTATCATTGCTCCCCTCGTTCTTGACTGCTTCAGCAGTTACTAAGGAGGGGTGGCTCGGAGAGCTGGGGTGGTCTGAACTTATGACCCCCTCACCCTGCGGGTACTCCCTGTTTGCAAGTTGGAGACGTTTTATATACTCCCTCGCTTTTTGCTGAAGCTCAGTTTTGCGGGGCTCAGGCAGTGATTTAACATGCTCACTTATCATAAAGCCATCAAGCTTTGTTATGCGGAATATCTGCGAGCAGCATTGGGAGCATCCCTTGCGGCACTGTATCTTATCGCCGTAAAGCTCCATATTGCGGTCAAATTCCTGCTGAATAAGCGCGGTTATATCGTAAAATTTTTGTTTAAAGTCTTTCATTTATGGTGGAACAAATATAGTTATTTATGCTTTAATGATATATCCTAAGATTGGCTTTACCTCCTACTTGTCACCCTGAACTCGTTTCAGGGTCTGTTTTTGAGTTATATATAGATTCTGAAACAAGTTCCTAAAGGCAGGCAGAATGACATAAGATGTGCATAGCAGCAAATCCGCGGGAATTTTCTATTACATAATTATGGTTTGAAATAGTGGGGAATTTAAGGTAAATTAGCGGTTCTAAATTAAAAAAATGTTAAATAAAGCATCTAAATTCAAGTTTTTAAGCATTTTTACGGTTGTTTTACTTGGTGGTTTACTGTTTACACAGATAGATTACGGCCAGGACGCGATGAAATCTACAAAGGTTGAAGTCGAGACCCTGGTGCAGCCTGTAGTAACCAATACTAATTCCACTTCAAGTGATAATATTGGTTATGTAAAAGTAACACTTCCAATAGAAGATGCTGAAAACATTGATGGACAGATAGAAGACTATTTGGTTGATCTTTGTCCCATAATAAGTGATGTAGAAATTTCAGCCATACAGGGAAGCAAAGATATAAGCAAAAAACTTTTAAATGATACTTTAGGGAACATTGAAGTCAGTTTAACAATTAACGTACCCGTTCATTATTTAGACCCTGCGCCAACAATGCTGTGGGAACTTAACTTACCCGAATTTACTTCACGAATTTACCAGATATATAACCAGGATACAATATTAATTACAGTATGGCCTAATGTCATTGGCGCTCCCGGAACAAAAACTTATACCGGCTATTATAATATTTTCAAGCTTCGTAACTGGCCTACATGGAAAGATCCCGAGAGCGACCCGCTGGAGCCAGGCACACCACCCGGACCCGGAAATCCGCTGGGATTATTTGCCGCGCATTATGATGAGAACTCACTTAGGTACTTTCACGGTACAAACAAGAACGGTCTGCTTAAGAATGAATACCGTGCCTTATCACATGGCTGCGTAAGGAATGATAACGGTAACATAGATAAAATGAAACGCTTTATTGTTAAGAAAATGGTTACAAGCCAGGATTTAAGCTGGTGGGCAAACAGCAAGAAATCGATGATATATAATTTTACTGAGGAAGAAAAAGAGAAATTCCCTGTAAGAATAAAGTATAAGACATTTGATATAGGCAGTGATTCATACGGCGATTATATTATTTTCTTTAAGGATGTTTACGGCTATGCAAGAGGTAATAAATGGAGCAAGTTTGATAGAGAAGAACTCATGACATTTTCTACACTTGAAAATATTAAGGCAGAATACAAAGCAAAACATAAACCAAACCAATTTCAGCTTTCAGATGAAAAACTAATACCAATTATTGAAAGTATAATTTCAGATCACAAGGATTACGAGAGATATTATTTCACTGATCTAATTCAGGGCTCTGAATCCAAATAAAAGGGTTTCCCCGTAACGGGATAACCCAAAAATTCCGACTGGTATTATTTGAAGCGAAATCCAAAAATTGCGTTTAAGACTGGTTTTCCTGGCTTGTTTCTGAGCTCAGTTTTGTTTTTTATTATCTTTGCTGCAATATCATATTCGCAGCAGGAGCCCTATAACGATATTAATTTTAAAAAATTTGTAACAACCGTAGCCGGCGAGGATTCCCTGATCTCTCTTCCTGATAAATTTCTCATGTTCGAAAGTTTCAGTATGTACTCTGATTCAGTACTTGTCAGCCCATCAAACTATTATGTAGATTACCGCTACGGCAAAATTAGGCTGTATAAGTTCTTCATTGAAGATATTATCTCGAGCGGCAAGCCCGAAAGGTTACAGCTTATAGTTACTTACCGTAATTTTCCATTCGATATTGCCGATTCATACTCACGCTTTGAAGTTTTGAATAAAATTGATACAGCAGGCGGTGACTCCGTTAGGGTTGCTGAGATAAAATCGGATTTTGTGGAGGATATCTTTGCGGGTACTGACCTGCAGAAATCAGGAAGTATCTTCCGCGGGTTTACTATTGGCAATAACCGAGACCTCTCTCTGCAATCCGGCTTCCGCCTGCAATTAAACGGGAAACTCTCAAGCGATATTGAAATTACGGCAGCATTGACAGATGAAAATACACCAATTCAGCCTGAAGGCAATACACAAAAGCTGCAGGAAATTGATAAAGTGTTCGTTGAGCTTCGCTCAAGCAACATTACTACAACACTTGGCGATATTGAGGTCAATTTTTCAGGGAGTGATTTTTTTAATTTTAGTAAAAAGTTACAAGGGGCAAAAGGTTTTGCTAATTTCGATAAGACCGATCTGTTTTTAACAGGAGCGCTTAGCCGGGGCAGATTTAACAGTAATACTTTTAACGGTATTGATGGCGTACAGGGTCCATACCGTTTAATTGGCGCTGATAATGAGGTGAACATTGTTGTCATAGCCGGCAGTGAAAAGGTCTACTTAGACGGTATTTTAATGACACGGGGCGAAAGCAATGAATACACGATTGATTATTCTAACGGTGAGATAAAATTCACTAACCGTAAACTGATTACGACCGCTTCAAGAATAGTTGTGGATTTTGAATATTCCGATAAGAAATATTCACGCAGCTTTATCGCAGGGCAGACTAAAACTGCAATTTTAAATGACAGGATAAAACTTTCATTTTCATACATAAGAGAGCGTGACGACCAGAGCAAGCCTGTTGATTTTATATTGTCAGATTCTGACCGTACTATAATTTCGCAGGCTGGAGACGATAAGTTCAAGGCTTCAAAAACGGGTGTGACATTTGTCGGGAGTGATACAACAGGTTCACTAGGGTTATATATCCAGCGGGATACTTTGATAAACTCTCAAAATTTTAAAAAGTATATTTACGCCCCTGGTGATACTGCTGCTCAATATCAGGTAACGTTTTCATTTGTAGGTGTTGGTAAAGGTGATTATAACAGCTTAAGCAGTAATGCTTATGTTTTTGCGGGTATTGGGCAGGGTGGGTATTTGCCACTGATATTTTTCCCTTTACCTGTTGCGTATCAATCGGCTGATGTAGGATTTGAGCTGAAGCTCTCTAAAGACCTGCGGCTAGTTATGGAAGGTACCGCAAGTGATTTTGACGCGAACCTGCTATCGAACATTGATGACACTGAAAACAAAGGGGGAGCTTTTACTTCATCACTTATCTTTCAGCCTAAGAATTTTAAACTAGGTAAATTTGATCTTGGTGAGGTTACATTGACAGTTAGGCAGAAAGTAATAAATAAGCTCTACAATGCTGTAGATAGGCTTAACAAGGTTGAGTATGACAGGATTTGGGATATACAGGATTCAAGCAAACTGACAGAGGTAACAACTGAAGCAGGTTTTAGCATCAAGCCGCAAAAATATGTTAGTGTTACAACTACGGGGGGTAGAATTAAGCGCGGTGATTCATTCAATTCTCTTCGCGGCTCGGTTGACTTTAAATTTATTGGTGATAGCCTTAGCGCGCCTTCGGTGACATATTATGCTGATTATATTTCAAGTAAAGATAACACCCTGGATTATAAGGGTAACTGGATAAGACAATACGGAAGTATTGATTACAAGTTTAAGCCATTCAAAGACCCGAAATTTGGCAGGTATAATCTTGTAATGGAATTCAGCGGTGAGGATAAACAGACACGCTCAATAAATTTTGATACAGCCAATATAGGTAGTTTCAGGTTTTATGAATTAAAACCTAAAATATTAATTACAGATCTGCTTAATTTAGATCTCATTTACCAGTTTGCCTACAGGTTTGATGACCAGTTCAATAAAGGTAGCATTGCAAGGCAGTCAAATTCATACACAAGTACTATAGGCGCAAGACTAAAGAACCTTAATTTCCTTTCTGCTTCAGGTGATGTAGTTGTATATGACAAGAAGTATACCCCACGTTTCCAGAGCCTTGGTTTTACTGATTCGCGCACGATCCTTGTTACTTCACAAAGCAATGTATGGTTCTTGAACCGCGGCTTTAATACAAACCTTTTCTACAAGGTATCAAGTGAACGCACTGCAAAGCAGGAAGTAGTGTTTATTTCTGTCCCGTTGGGTCAGGGTAACTATAAATACATCGGTGATATTAACGGGAACGGCTTGCAGGATGAAAATGAATTTGTACTTACTAATTTTGACGGTGATTTCATAAAAATTCTGAAGCCAACAGACCAGCTTTTCCCGACAACTGACCTGCAAAGCTCAGCTTCTGTAAACATAGTTCCATCAAGGTTTATTATCACAAGCGGGAAGAGTATTGCAAAAACTATTTTGAATAATTTAACATCAGATACATATGTAAGTGTTGCTGAAAAAAGCAAAGACCCGCTGCAAAGGAATATTTACCTGCTGAAATTCAGCACATTCCAAAATGACCAGAATACAATTTTAGGCGCAACAACGGTACAGCAGGATTTTGGCATATTTGAAAATTATGATTATTTTGGTGTAAAATTAAGGTTCGTGCAGCGCAAAGGATTCAGTCAATATTTTTCTGGGAATGAAAGAATTTTAACAGTTGAAAGAACTGCAAGACTGAGGCTCTCATTCACACAGGACCTTGCCTTAATTACGGATTATGTAACTGAAATTGACCGTAACCTGGCACCAAATGTTGAAATCAGGAATTGGAACATCAATACCGAAGGCGTAAATTCTGAAATAATCTATAAGCCAAGTGTTTCTGTTGAAGCGGGATTTAAAGTTCAGTTAAAAAGGGCAAAAGATTTTTATCCATTAGTGCCAACACAGGCTGATATAAACGTACAGACATTCAGATTGATTTACTCATTTTCAGGAAAAGGTACATTAAGGAGTGAAATTTCAAGGAATGAAGCTTTAATATATACTTCACCTGCATTTGTACCGTTTGACTTAACCAAAGGACTTGTAGCAGGTAAAAGTTATTTCTGGTCGGTTAATTTTGAGTACAGAATAAGTAATTTCATCCAGGCAACAATAAATTATTTCGGCAGGGCAGAAAACAGATCAAAGGTAATACATACGGGTACTGCGGAGATTAGGGCGTATTTTTAGTCAAATTCTGAGCGAATGCCGAATGCATGAGAGCCTGCCTGCCATAACGTCAGTTCAGGCAGGAAGAATCCATTTTTAGATTTTCTTGGAGTGCATTCCTGTCTGTTTCAACAGAAACTGTGTTGATGCGGCATTGACACAGTCAATGCACTCCAAAAAAAGCATTATTTAAGTTAACAGATTATTAGAAAATTAGAGTGAAACGATCATACAAAATTATAAGAAACTGGATCCTTCACTACGTTCAGGATTGAAGATATGAGAAAACTTACACACGAAGAAGTTGGCAGTAAAAGAATTTCTTTAGAAGAAGTAAAGAAAGTAAAAAAACATCCCATTTATGCGATGTGCGATAATATCAGGAGCATTTATAATGTGGGCTCAATTTTTCGCACAAGTGATGCGGCGTTGATTGAGAAGCTTTATCTAACGGGATACACTCCTTATCCTCCCAGACCGGAAATAGAGAAGGTAGCATTGGGAGCTACCGAAGCTGTAAAATGGGAGTATATTAAAGAACCACTCGAAGCAGTTAAGAAATTGAAAAACGAAGGGATAAAGATTGTTCCACTTGAAATTACACAGAACAGCAGAAATTATAACGATATTAAAGAAGCCGATTTTCCGTTATGTCTAATATTGGGCAATGAGCTAACAGGCGTTTCAAATGATATTATCGCACTTGCGGATTTTTCGATTGAAATACCGCAATACGGATTTAAGCATTCAATAAATGTATCGGTTGCATATGGAATTGCAGTAATGGAACTTGTAAGGAAATTTAAATAGCAGAATAAACTTCTTCACCATTCAAATATGTCTTATATACCTTTGCTTCAGAGAGCTCTTTCGGCTCTATTTCAATAATATCAGTATCCATAATTACAAAATCAGCAACCTTGCCATTTGCAATAGAACCCACGGCAATTTCATTATGGTTTGAATAAGCATTGTTTATAGTGTATGCTTTAATGCATTCGTGCAGGGGAATTTTATGCTCCGGCAAGAACTCACCATATTCTGTATGCCGGGATACTGCAAGCCTGATATTTTCAAACGGGTTTGCTTCTACAATAGGGAAGTCAGTGCCAAAGTTAATTATACCGCCATTTTCAAGAATGTGAACGTAATTGTGAGTATTTGGTATAAGCTCATCCGGTAGTTTTTCAAAAACTGTCCTAGCGTCATACTTTAAATGCAGCGGCTGAACAGATGCAATTACACCGAGCTTCCCGAATCTTTTATAATTTTTCGGGTTAATATGTTGAGCATGCTCTATCCTATGACGAAGTTTTTTTGTATTAGGCAGTTTTGCGTACAAGTCTAATACATTGTAGACTGCTTTATCTCCAATAGCATGGATTATCATCTGTTTTCCGGCATTATCAATTTTTTCTGCTAACTCATGGATCTTCCCACTGGTAACAAGCTCTGTCTTATAGCCGTTGTGCCCTTTGCCTTTATAGTTCAAACTGAATAGAGCTGTTTCTGAACCCAATGCTCCATCCCAAAATGCCTTAAAGCCGTTAATGGAGAAGTAATCTAAATTAATTTCTTTTGTTACTTCTTCGAAATGTTGTAACCTGTCAAATTCCGCAAAAGGAATATATGAATTTACTCTAATCTTTAGTTCATTTCTCCGGCTCAACTCTAAATATACATCAATATCCTCGGGCAGGGTAATATCACTTACAGATGTAATGCCAAATGATTGCAGCATCTTGATACAATCAATTACTGCGTTTACTTTTTCATCAAGCGTTGAAACAGGAAGTCTTTGAATAATATGCTCCATACCTTTTTCACGGATAATTCCAGTGAAGTTTCCATTTAAATCTCTTTCAATTTCTGAACCGGTATAGTTTTCGGCTGCGGAGTCCAATCCGGTAACT
The DNA here is from genome assembly GCA_031430615.1 of Ignavibacteria bacterium. GTDB lineage: Bacteria > Bacteroidota > Ignavibacteria > Tepidaquicellales > OLB5 > OLB5. Next base: position 14,962 of record JANPBV010000002.1, read on the forward strand.
TCAAAAGCTTTTGAATTACATATTGCTGAGTGATAATCATAATTGGTAATGTATAATGGCAATTCATTATATATTTCATCAATAATATTCCCAACTGATAAACTGTAATTACCAAAAACTTTACCAAGATCTAAATTTCCGCCAATGACCCATTTAACATGATTCTGATTGACATATTTATTTATTGATTCCCTTAGCTCAGCAATAGATTTTATTTTCGAGCAATCAAGAAGCTTCCTCATCAATGAACCTTTTACCAGGTGGAGGTGCCCGTCAATCAAACCCGGAAGTAGAAGCCTGTTATGCAAATCAATAATTTGAGAGTAATTTTTTGAAAGGGATTTTGCTTCAATGTTTGAACCTGTAAAATCTATGTGACCTGTATTAACGCCAAAACTTTCAGTAAAGCTGCCATCGGGCTGCCAGACCTTTGCATTAATAAATAGAGTAGAGGGCATTATATATTGCTGGATTTATTTTTCATCTTTAAGGTCACGGGTCATAAGTTTTTCGGTAGCTTTGTGCGGTTCTTTGCCAAGGAACAAAACCTTGTAAACCTGTTCAATTATTGGTAATTCAACTCCCATTTTTTTTGCAAGCTCATGGGTTGATTCAGTCGTAGCAACACCCTCGGCAACCATTTTCATTTCACCGAGCACTTGCTTTAACTTCTTGCCTTTGCCAACTTCTTCGCCAACAAAACGGTTACGTGAGTGTTTACTCATGCAAGTTACAATAAGATCTCCAATGCCGGAGAGCCCTGTAAATGTGTGTTCATGCGCGCCAAGTTTCATCCCGAATCTTGTTATCTCCCTTATACCCCGGGTCATAATAGCTGCTTTGGTGTTATCGCCAAATTTTGCGCCGTCAGCAATTCCGGCTGCAATGGCAATTACATTCTTTAATGCGCCGCCAAGCTCAACTCCTAATACATCACTGCTTTTGTAAACCCTGAAATAATTATTGGAAAAAGCTTTCTGAATTATTTTGGCATTATTTTCATCATACCCGGCAGCAACAACAGCTGTTGGAGTGTGTTTTGCCACTTCTTCAGCGTGTGAGGGACCTGAGAGGACTACTATGTTCTTCTTTTGAATGTGAGTAAATACATCACAAAATATCTGAGAAACTGTCATGAGGCTATGATTTTCTATTCCTTTTGAAACACTAAGTATAACCCTGCCTGTAAAATCGATATCCTTAATTTGTTCAATAACACTTCTTATGAACTGGGTTGGGGTTGCTACAACAATGAGTTCTTTATCTTTAACAGCTTCACCAAGATCACAGGTAATGTGTATCTTTTGGGGAATTTTAATTTTAGGCAGGTAATAGAAATTTTCGCGGTATTCATTTAGTGTGTGGGCATATTCTTTATCATACTCCCACAGAGTTACTTTATGCCTGTTATTATGCAGGATAATTCCCAGCGCGGTACCCCAACCGCCGGAGCCAAGTATGCATATATTCATATACGCAAATTTATCTATAAATTATTATTTATAAAATGTTATTTGTACTGGTATAAATAATGGGTTATACGGCGATGGCTTTTTTACCTGTGCGGTCAAGCTGGTGAATCTTGGTAAGGAGCCATTCCTTGCTGGAGAGCTTTTTGCATTTATTTGCATGCAGAATAAGTGAAGTAAGATCTGTTTTTGAGTTTGCGCTTTGGTAGTTAATGAGCTTAATTGTAAATTTTGCAAGATTGACATTACTTTGCTTTTTCTCTTCGGTAATCATTGTGTTTTCATTCATGTACTTTAAAAAAGCATTTGCTGATGAAAGCACTGATTCATAATTGCCCTGTTCATAATAGATCCTTATATACATATTCCTGATATCAAGATGGTAGGAGAATTCTTCCATCCTTATCCTGCTTAGCCATTTTAAGGAATCATCAAAATTACCTCGCTCAAAATTAAGGAAGGCGTAACTGTAATTTATGATATCAGTCTTTCTTTGAGGATGGATAAGCCTGCCGTAATCTTCTATGAAATCTTCAAGCCAGCGGTACTCTTTAATACGCGCAGCCTGGAATAAAACATTCCTGTAAAGATCTACCGGCATATACTTACTTGCTTCTGTTTCGTAATATTTATTTTCAATTAATATCTTATAGATACCAAAAAGTTCGCTTTCATAATTTATTGCAGAGCCTTTACTGTCAAATCCTTTTAGAGTGCAATATGAACTTAGTTTCGAAAACAGGAAATGTTTATCTGTAATGCTGAATTTTTCAATGTTATCAAATACAGAATCTTTGAACTCTTTGTAATAAAAGTCATTTTCGAAGTATAAAAAAGCTCGGAGCATATTTATATATGCCTGAATAATATGGCTTCCGGTTAATGAGTGCTTTTTCATAAATATTTCAAGTCTTTCAAGGTCAAAAAGGTCCAGAAATTGAGAAATGAATTTGTAATTGTGTTTTACGTTAAATGATCTTGAGTAAGTTAGCAGGGTTTCATTATGCTTTATAGATTCCAGCATAAAATAACTGATGAAGTAAGTGATACCTTTTATCAACTTGCCGGCTTCGGTATCAATAAAACTTTTTTTGGATATCCTGTCATTTATCATCCCAAAATAGAATTTTTCAGTCTCAAGCTTGAAGTTATTCAGACAATGCTCGGCATCTACTACTTCTGTATCCAGAATAACTTCAGCAACATGTGTTACAAGTTTATGCATCCTTGGCGCGCTTCTTATGGCAAGCTCTTCAATTGTCATTAGTTGAGACTCAGCTTCTTTTCTGTCAATAAATAGCTGTTTCATAAATTTTTCCGAAAGGATCTGAAAGTCATACAGTATTCCTCTTATAGTAAGCTCATTATATGGGGCTCCGGGTGATATCTTATTATGAAGTGATTCTTTGCTGAGTTTTGGGTTATCAAAGTTAGGATAATACTTAATAATGCAGTCATAAAGTTTTATTACTTTCTTACTGCGGTTAAAGTAGGGAGAGAGTATAAATCGCCTGAAAGATCTTATTTCTTCTCTGGTAAGGGATTCCAGTATTTCCAAGAATGCGTAATTGAGCATTTTAATATTATTTTCTATCCAAATATAAGCAACTCAATTCCACTATCCAATACCAAAATATCCCTTAAAACAGTTAAAAAATCGAATAAATGATGAATAGCCGTAGTATTTTTAATGAAAAATAAGCAACTCAGGGCTAAAAAAGTATTGGCGCAGTCTTATTTTAAAGGTTATGTTAGTACAGTTAAAAAATTAAAACAAACAAACTTACAAATTATAAACTTTTAATAAAACAACAATGAAAAACTTATTAACAGCACTCGTAATCACTCTTAGTTTAGCTTCAGGTTTCAGTATTGTATCAGCAGCAGGCTCAAGCAATACTTCTTCAACAACAGCCACCAGCACTTCAAGATATACAATAAAAGTATTTGAAAACGGAGCAATTTGGGTGTATGTTTATGAAGAAGACGGTACATTTGTAGCAAAATATGAAGAAGTAATATAATAAGTAATAATAAAATTAATAAATTGTCTAAAATAAAATTCAAAATAGATAAGCCGGGAAACGTTACCCTGGAAATTTATAACCTTGTAGGTATAAAGATTGATGAACTGCCTGCCGGACATTTGGAAAAAGGGGATCATACGGTTTTCTGGAGACCCAAATATAATTTCTCAGGTGGTGTGCTAAACTATAGAATTGAGCTGGACAAAAAGGTTATCTATGAGAATATGTTTGTTGTAAGATGATTTAAATATATGATTTCCCGATTTTAATGCATGCCCTGAAATAAGGCCTAGCTGGATGGTACCGCTTATGATATGTTCTAAAGAGCAATAAATTACACTTTATTGCTCTTTTTATAAAAATATATAAGTTTTAGAAATATAATAACTTTAGAATAAAGTTTATTTCCAATCAACCCAAAAAATTACACAACTATAGTGTGATAATTAATATTAAACCTATGAAGGGGACAAAAATGAAAAAATATTATTATTTCTTAAGTATTAACTTGTTATTCTTTTTCTTGTTACAAATGAATACTCATGCACAATGGATAGAAAATGAGAATGGTATTTACTATCCAAACAGTGTTGGGATAAACGGAATTGCTACGCCATATTATTCTTTAAGCGTTTTTGGAACAACACATAGCGATGTATTTAATTGGGGACTTAACTCAAGGCTGCATGGTGACCAGGGTGGGGCAATTGAGCTTGGAGAAGTAGATAATATATATAGAAATAAACCCTATATAGATTTCCATTATGGATTATTTGGATTTGTCAATCAGGATTATAATGCAAGAATAATAAATTCCGGTGACAATTTACTGGATTTTGTAACCGAAAATGGAGCGAAGATTACTTTAAATGGAAATTCTTCTCGCTTTGGGTTTCTGCTTCCTTCTTTAACTATAACAAACCAGTTTATTAATGGTTTCACTAGTGGTAATAGTCTTATATCTCAGAATGGCATAGGAAGATTGGGTATTGATTTTTGGAATTTTGGAGAAACTAACGGAGTAATGAATTTTTACGCTAAATATGACAATGAGTTGTATAATCAATTTTCAATAAAAAGTGACAATACTTGTGGTTGGGGAAATGATCAGAGCTGGTTGAGTGGTGGACGACCCAATACTACAGATGGATCAAGTATTCATCTAAATCAAGCCGGAATAGAAAGTACCTGGCAACCGTATATTAGTTTCGCTTATGGAAATACAGGGGACGGCCGTAATGACGTGGTTTTAAAAAATTCAGCGGCTAATCAACTTGATTTTTTAACAAATACAAACCACCTTGGAGAAGGCGGTAATAAAATCATGTCTATTAAAACCGATGGCGTTTATGCCAAAAAACTTACAGTGCAGGCAAGCTGGTCTGATTTTGTTTTCCGAAGCGGCTACCATTTATTAAGTTTAACCGAGCTTGAGAATTATATAGAGGAAAACGGGCATTTGCCTGATATACCAACTGAAAGTTATGTACAGGAAAATGGTGTTGAACTTGGCGAAATGAGCGCTAAATTACTTCAAAAGATCGAAGAGCTTAGCTTATATTTAATTGAACTGAATAAACAAGTGGAAACACTGAAAAAAGAAAATTCAGATATTAAGTCATTATTAATTAATAAATAAAATTAATGGAGAATTAATAATGAAAAAAATAATTAGAATTTTTACATTTATTGCTGTATATTGTTTCATGAATATTGGTGAAACAATAGAACTAAAAGCACAGAATTTTCAATGCGCACCTGCACAAACTAATATTACAATACCCGGTAATACTGCGAATCTTAATTTAAGCGAAAACTCTGTTGCAGTTCACCCGCTTTATCCCAATATTGTTTTGAGCGCTAACAACATTAATTATCCAGGCGGGGTTTCTGCCCATGTATCAACTGATTGGGGTGTAACATGGTATCCGCAAACATACAATACTTTGCCTAACAGTGGTGCTGATCCGACTGCCATGATTGATTTAAATGGTTTTTTATACGTATCTTATTTAGGAAATGGCGGAGTAAGTGTTTCCCGATCTACAGATTTAGGCAATAATTGGTCTATTTTCACTATACCTAATAGCAACAGTTCTGATAAACCGCATTCGAAAATTGATAATAGCTGTACAAGTATTTATAGTGGAAGAATATATTGTGCGTGGGATGTTGCCAGCATACTATTCACATATTCAACAGATAATGGAACTAACTGGAAAACGCCACTAATTACACTGCCCGGTTCATCACCTGGACATGGGGTAAATATTACAACAGATAATGCAGGTAACGTATATGTAATATGGCCTATTGCGGGTCGTGCACCCCTTCCATATAATGCATTGAGATTTACTAAATCATCTGATGGCGGAGATACATGGAGCACACCAACAACAATAACTTTACAATACACTGCCCAAAAGTCTGCTTCCGGTTGGCCATCTATGGCTGTAAACATGCAGGATGGTACATTGTATCTGGTTTATTCCGGTTTCGTACCACCACCTCAAAATAATTACGATGTTTTTCTGAAAAAATCAATTGATGGCGGATTGACATGGTCTGGTGAAACAGTAGTAAATCAGGTTCGAACAAACAATCAAACTTTCCCATGGATTTCATGCGACCCCATGTCCGGTTACAACCAGAATTCCGGTTACCTTGCATGTATTTATTATGACTCAAGAGAAGGTGTAAATAATGCTTATGTTTCAATATCAACAAATTCAGGCACAAGCTGGTGTGACATGAAAGTCAGTACCGTAGATGTTGGGAACGCCACTGGTAATGGGAGTGATTATATTGGTATAGAATTTAATAAAGGGATTGTTTATCCAATTTGGACAAGAAATATTGGGAGTCTAACTTATAGAACTCAAATATATCCATTCGATGTAATACAACGTAACCTTACAGTGCATGATGAGAATTATTCAGGTTTTAACTTAATTCAGTCAGCAAATACAATAACAGCATATAACATAATTTTATCTTCAGGTTCAAATGTAACTTATAAAACAATAAATAGTATAACACTTTTACCGGGATTTATTACAAATGATAATAGTTATTTTTCGGCTGATGTATTTCATTGCCAGAACTATAATACACATGAAAATATCGTGCAGAATAATCAGGTAGAACCAAGTAAAAAAGATAATACAGCGCCATTAGAATTTTCTTTATCACAGAATTATCCAAACCCGTTTAATCCGGTTACATCAATCAAGTATTCGTTAAAATACGATTCTTATGTTACTATAAAGATTTATAATATTATTGGACAGTTAGTTAGAATATTAGTTGATAATTTGGAAAGCAAAGGCTATATGGAAATAATTTGGGATGGTACTAATGAATATGGTAAGCAGGTTTCCAGCGGCATTTACTTTTATAAGTTAACAGCCCGTCAAAATGCCGGGTCTTTGTCAAGTGATTTTATTGACCAAAAAAAGATGGTTATTATTAGATAGCTTTTATTTTTTAACTTAAGCCATAAAAATATGAGCACTCAATTAAAAAAATATAATTCAATCCTAAAGGTTTTTTCAATTTTCATACTTTTGACTCTATTTATTTTGAGCGGTAGTATTTTTGCTCAACAGGGGTGGTATAACTTGAACACATCATTTGGTGGTGAAGGTATATATTTTAAAGATTTAAATACTGGCATAGTATCGGGTTATAAAACTACAAACAATGGTTCTTCATGGAGTTATGTGGGCTTTGGCGGACCTATGAGCTTTCCCGATCCGAATACTGGGTATTCAACTGGTGGTGGATTTCTGTTTAAAACTACAAATTTTGGAGATAATTATATAATGCAGAATAATCCTACTGGTCAAATTTTAAATAGTATAAATTTCCCTAATGTTAATACAGGTTATGCTTGCGGCGGTTCGGGTAAAATCATTAAAACAACAAACGGTGGCTCAAATTGGTTTATTGTAAATAATCCTTTAAACACTGACTATAATCTGTATAATGTTGTTTTTACTGATGCAGAAACAGGCTATATCTCAGGTCATACTTATTTTTTAGATACAAGCGTTTTTATGAAAACTACTAATGGGGGAAATAACTGGAATGCGCAATATTACTTGCCCGCAAATAGGGGAATATTCAGCGCAATGTTTTTTGTAAATGCAAATACAGGCTACATTGGCGCGGCCTCAAAAGGCTATATTCTAAAATCCACAAATGGAGGTGTAAACTGGCTGCAATATAATATTCCGACATCAAACAGGATTTATTCAATTCACTTTCCCAGCGCTAACATTGGTTATGCAAGCTGTTACAGCGGACAAATACTTAAAACAACCAATGGAGGAATTAACTGGTTTTTACAAACCACAGGTACAGGCACTGAATTATACAGTATATTTTTCCTGAACGATATGACCGGTTATTGTTCTGGTAATAATAACACCGTTTTAAAAACAACTGATGGCGGTGGGCCGCCTATTGGAATAACGCCAATAAGCAATGAAGTGCCGAAAGATTTCAGGCTGGAGCAGAATTATCCTAATCCATTCAATCCAACAACTAACATTAATTTCAGTATTCCAAAAGCAGGATATACCTCAATCAGGATATTTGATATCTTAGGCAAGCTTGTAAATACTCTATTTGAAGAACAGTTAGCACCCGGCAGTTACAAGACTGACTGGAATGCGGCAGAAATGCCTTCGGGAATTTACATATACAGAATCGAAAGCGGCAGTTTTACACAAAGCAGGAAAATGATTTTAATAAAATAGCTGAACTATTTCTGAAATTCCTGCCTCTGGCACGGCGGCTTTAAGGGATTAGTTAAGTAAATATATATTGCAGAGTCTTTCAAAAAGGAAGAGCTCTGCAGTTACTGTAAAGAACCGAATAAAAAGGATAATACGACACCATTGGAATTTTCTTTATCACAAAATTATCCTAATCCGTTTAATCCAGTTACATCTATCAAATATTCATTAAAATATGATTCTTATGTTTCTATAAAGATCTATAATATTATTGGTCAGTTAGTTAAAATATTAGTAGATAATTTTGAAACTAAAGGTTACAGGGAAGTATTATGGGATGGCACAAATGGATATAGCAACCAGGTTTCAAGCGGCATCTACTTTTGTAAAATAACCGCTGGTGATTTTGTTGATCAAAAAAAGATGGTTATAATAAGATAACCAAAAAATTTCTAATTTAAGTTAAAATTATGAATACTCAAATAACTAAATTTAAAAGTATATTCATTCTAATTCTCCTTTTCTTAC
>JANPBV010000003.1:0-1753 GCA_031430615.1 Ignavibacteria bacterium
AAAGGCAATTGCCGTAAATCCTCAATTTCAAAATATAATAGCCATAGCTTGTGAACAAAGCAATACAAGTTATGTCTATTATTCTACAAATTTTGGTGATAATTGGAATCAAGTGTCAACTGATTTACCAATTTTAATAAATATGCTCCGATATAGCCAATGGGGTGCGAGCATTTTACCGCCTAAACTATATGCTGCTACTACTAACGGGTTGTATGAAATTGTAATTGACCTTTCTTTGAATAAAGTTAACTCTCTTGAAGAAGAAAATGTAATTTATAATTATCCAAACCCTTTTAACTCTCAAACTGTTTTTAAGGTAAAATTAAAAAATACTTCTAAAGTTGAGCTTAATTTATATGAAGTTACAGGTAAATTGGTGAAAAAAATATTTATTGGCCAATTGGGGCAGGGGTATCAAACAATAAACGCTAATTTCTCAGGTTTAGCTTCAGGAGTTTACTTTTACCAATATATTGTTAATAATATTATTTACTCGACGAAAAAATTAATATTACTGAAATGAAAACAATATCTTATTATGTAATATTCATTTTTATAAACATCCAGCTTAACTCCCAGTGGTTTACACAGAGTTTGCCGACAAATACATTCTTATCAACTGTTACCATAATTGATGATAATATATGCATAGCAGCTGGAAACACGGGCACGATTTTAAGAACAACAAATGGTGGTTTAAACTGGGTAATACAAAACAGCGGTACATTTGAATATCTTCTTGAATCATTCCATCCATTTAATGGAACTGCTGTTTATATTATAGGAGTAAATGGTATTATTAGAAAATCAATTAATAATGGCTCTTCATGGCTGGCTGTTACAAGTCCAACATCTCAATATCTTTATGCAATCCATTTTTCGGATGATAATTATGGTTTTATTGCTGGTGATAATAATACAATTTTTAAAACTACAAATGGAGGCAATAATTGGATACAATTAACATCACCACTGCCCTCAAATGCTTCTCTTAGCTCAATGGATTTCATTGACTATTATACAGGTTGGGTAGCCGGTACAACTAATCAACCCGCAGTCTATTATCTTATTCATACAACTAATGGTGGAGCAAGCTGGGATATTTTACCAAATACTCCACAAGGATATAGTATAGATATTGGTTTTAATAACCAATTTTTATTTTACGAGCATTGGCTAAATGCAAGTTACACAATACACAGAAGCACAAATTGGGGAAATAGCTGGACTCAGGTAAATGTCCCGCCTGGTGTTGATTCCATTTCTGGAGACGGAATATCAAGAATTTACTGTAGAAACCCCCGTAAAATTTGGGTGGCAACTTCAGGTAATACAAGTCCTGGTATTTTTTTAACAACAAACTATGGACAAAGTTGGACAAGACAGTTATATGGTGATATAAACGATATTGATATTGGTGCTACATTCCAAACCGGTTGGGCAACTAATTTAGTTACTTTTAATAATACAATATATAAGACTACAAATGGTGGTATTACCTCAATAGAACCAAATGGCAGTGAAACACCAAAAGGATTTGCATTGTATCAAAACTATCCAAATCCATTTAACCCAGTAACTAATATTAAATTTGAAATACCCAAGGATGTCAATGTATCAATCAAAATATATGACCTCTTGGGTAAGGAAGTATTCAGCATAAACGAATTTAAAAAAGCGGGAAGTTATGAAGTTCAGTTTGATGGTGCTAATTTTGCAAGTGGAATGTATTTTTATCAAATAACTGCTG
>JANPBV010000004.1:0-1884 GCA_031430615.1 Ignavibacteria bacterium
GTATCCAAACGGTCAAATGAGAGGAATTATTTACAGAACTACAGATGGCGGTAATAACTGGTTATTCCAGGTGCCTGATACAAGTATAAATATTGGTTATGCTCATATATATTTTAAAGATAAATTTAACGGATGGATATATGATATATATCCAAGAGGTGTCCACACAACAACAGGCGGAGACCCCATATGGGTAACAGGTATAACTCAAATTTCAATTCAAGTACCAAAAGAATTTAAGCTTTATCAGAATTATCCTAATCCGTTCAATCCAACTACGATTATCAGATTTCAGATTAACAGATTATCAGATGTAAATATAAGCGTCTATGATATACAGGGCAAATTAATAACAGAACTTGTTAAACAAAAATATAATGCAGGAACATATGAAGTAGATTTTACTGGCAAGGGTTACTCAAGTGGTGTATACTTTTATTCCCTTACGATTGACGGTGTTTTAATTGAAACAAAAAAAATGTTGTTGATAAAATAGCAGAACTATTTTTGAAACCTTGTTTCTAAGGATGGTCAAGTAAGGATTACTTGAACAGAAATCCCGATTTATCGGGAATTTTAATAAAATAAATTTTTGAGTAAAAATATAAAAATGATCCAAACTCACAGTTCCCTTAAGAAAAGGGAATAATTATGAACTAAAAATACTACAGCCATGAAGCGAAAACTTATCTTTACCGCTTTATCCTTTCTTTTAATTTTATCAGGGTTTATTTATTTTAAGCCTTCAGAAGTTACGCATCAAATTAATACAAACCCCTCACCCCCTGCTCCGCAAAGTAACTCATTTTTATTCGGTTCAATGGATTCCTGGCAGGATGAACAGGATAATTACGAAGATTACGACCAGCTTGGTCTGAACTTCTGGCACGCTTACCCGAGAGATGATTATTCACAGATACCCGGAAGGAACACACCAAGGACATGGCTTGTTGATTTACAATTGTTATTTAAAACAAAAACCGCTAATTTTAAACAACAAAAAATTGGTTTAATCAATTTAATTTGAAAAGACTATTAAAAATAACTTTTACACTGATATTTACAGTAATATTATTGCTTGGCTTTGCTATGCCATTAAACCCCGCAGGCGGATGGTATCAGCAGTTTTTACCAAACTTTGGAAATCAACAAATAAGAGACATAACTTTTTTAGACAGTTTGACTGGATTCGCTGTAACTTCAAAAAATATAAACCCTGATACTTCAAGCATACTTAAAACCACAAATGGCGGAGATAACTGGCAGATTGTATTTACACAAGGCTCAAGAAGATTCAGCAAAGTAAAGTTTATAAATAATGATACTGGTTTTGTATGTGGAGGAACCGGAACAGGAACGCCTTATATTTATAAAACCACAAATGCCGGATTAAACTGGAATATATATAGCACATTTGGATGTGCATTTTGGAATGACATGCAAGTATTAAGCAATGATGCAATTTGGGTTGTAGATAGCGATGGTTTATGCGGCGGCGTATTCCGCACAACCAATGGCGGCGCAAGCTGGGATCAGCAGATAAATTTGGGAAGCTTAAACCCGAATAAGATATATATGTACAATGCAAGGATAGGGTTTATAACCGAAGCAGGCGGTGGTACAAGATATGTAAGAAAAACCACAGACGGTGGAGCGAGCTGGACCCAGATTGCAATAAATGATGATTATTTAACTATAAATTTTGCAGATAGCCTAACAGGCTGGAAGTGCAGTGTTTTTGGAATGAAAAAAACTACTGATGGTGGATTAAATTGGGTGACCCAAACGATACCCTCGGGAGGTATTATTCAAAATGGTTTTATTGGTAATTTTGTTGTAATAAACAAAGATACTTTGATTGGAACCGGTGGAAATGTTTTGTAT
>JANPBV010000005.1:0-21659 GCA_031430615.1 Ignavibacteria bacterium
TCTTTTTCAATTACAGCAAACTGCCCTATTGTGCAATTTTTGCCAAGCGATGCCGTGGTATCTATGAACATATTGCCCATCGTTTGAAGAAATTTACCTGTATCCATTATATTTTATAATTATATATTAATTTTCAATTTACTGAAGATATTCGTTCCACGAAATTAGATGCCTCAAAATTAACGGTTTTCAGGAAATACATACTATTATGATATACAATCTTCCTCTATTCGTGGCACGATAATAAAAGCTATAAATCTGCCGTGGCTAGAGAAAACCTAAGCAGGTTTTGTGTTGTTTACTTTATTAGCGAATATAGCCAGCATATAAAGGCTTTTCAAATCAATAAATTATGCAGATAACCCTCACCCCTTTACCTTTACAAGGCGAACCCGTAAAGGGCGTAGCAGGTTGTAAACCCAGCCCCTCTCCCAGAGAGGGGAGAGAAACCCAATAATTTTGAGTTTTGATTCCCCTCTCCTTTCAGGAGAGGGGTCAGGGGTGAGGTCTTATATGTATGAATTATTCCATTATTGAATTTAACGAACTACTTTAGCATATTTGCAGATAAACGGTACAGTTCCGAATTTTTGTTCATTTTATTATTATAGAGAGGTTCACCTATGTCATTCATCTTTACTGCACGCCATTTTAAAGCCCACGATTCGCTCAAAGAATACGCTGAAGAAGAATCCAGGAAATTCGCGAAAATATACGACGGCATAATCAAGACTGAGGTTATCTTAAGTTTTGATAAACCTGAAAACAGCATTAAGAATGCAGAAGTAATAGTCCACGCAAAGAACAATCACACTTTTACCGCGAAGGAATCAACCGATGATTTTATGAAATCCATAATAGGCTCAATGGATAAAGTTGGCACCCAGATAAGGAAGTTTAAAGATAAGCTTACCGATCACAGCGGCGAAAAATCCGTTAAGAATATTGAAGTAGAAGATTAATACTATATGAAACATCTTCATAAGGTCTTAAAGAACATTGAGGAAGTAAAAAAAGAGAAGATCTCTGTTGATTATTTCTACAATGCTGCCAAAAATAGATTTAAGCTTACAAAGATATCTGAAGGTAATAAGGGTCTGGATAAGATCATCAAAGATCAGCACATCCACAGACCGGGTCTTGCCTTAGCGGGTTATACGGCGCTCTTTACTTTTGATAGAGTGCAGATACTTGGCAACACAGAAATGCGTTATCTAAAAACACTTACAGGTGAGCATCGCACAAAAGTATTAAAGAAATTCTTTTCATTCAGCATGCCCTGCATATGCGTAACTTTCAACAACAAGCCCAGCGATGAATTCATGGAAATGGCGAACAAGAAAGATATTGCCGTTTTTATCACACCGCTTGAAACCACTAAATTCGCATATTTCATCAACGATTTCCTTGATGACCAGTTTACACCGCAAATAGCGCTTCACGGTTCATTTGTGGATGTGTACGGTGTTGGTTTATTATTCTATGGCAGAAGCGGAATTGGCAAAAGTGAAATAGCATTAGATCTTGTTGAGCGGGGTCACAGGCTTGTTGCCGATGATGTTGTTATGATATCACGCAAGGGTGACGGCATATTAATGGGTACAGGCACAGAGCTTGTTAAGCATTTTATGGAAATACGCGGACTTGGCATTATAGACGTTCGCAGTGTTTTCGGCATCAGAGCTATAAGGTTCCAGAAAAGGGTTGAGCTTTTGGTAAACCTTGAAGAATGGGACCCTAAAAAAGAATATACACGTACCGGGCTTGATAGCGAAACAATAGAACTGCTTGGCGTTGAGCTTCCTTTTGTAAGGCTGCCTATTTTCCCCGGGAAGAACATAACGGTAATTTCAGAGATAATATCGCTTAACTATCTATGCAAGCATTACGGTTTCGATGCCGCAAAAGAGCTAAGTGAAAAACTTGAAATGGCTATTAACAATAAATCTAAATTCAAAGATTCGAATATCGGATATGAACGTTCTGTAGAATACCTGGAACACGACTTTGAATAATTAAACATTTAGTGTTTGAATAATTAAACAAATACAGTATGAAAACGTATTTCACTATTTTTCTATCAGCTCTCTTAGCCCTCGCTTCACTGAATTGCTCCAAAAAAGATGAATCAAATAAAGAAAATAAAGATGACTACTCTAAAGTTGCGCCTGTTGATACAAGCGGAGCGGTAATTGGAGACTGGCTGATACAAAGGGAGCTTGCTGACCCGCAAAGCCTTAACCCGGTAACATTACAGGATGCAACAGGAAGAGAATTTTCAATCCACGTATTCGAGCGCCTCATGTGGGCAGCAAGCAGGGAAAATTATGACCTCGTTCCCTGGCTTTGCGAGGCTGCACCGGAGGAAACCCCTGACCACTTAACGTATATATACAAAATAAAAAAAGGAATTACATTTTCTGATGGTAAACCGTTAACCGGCGAAGATGTGATATTTAATTTTAAGGCAATGATGAACCCGCAGGTAGATGCGGCGCAATCAAGGCAGGCAATTGATATGCTTAAAAATGTTGAGCTTGTTAACGGAGATAAATACACGGTTAAGTTCACACTATCACGCCCGTATTTTAAAGCCATATATGCCCTGAGCGATATTCAGATAATGTCAAAAGATGCGGCTGACCCTGAACATTTAACAGATAAATATACATTTGATGAATGCAAGGATATTCAGACTTCACAGAAAAACCCCGCAATGAAAAAATTTGCGGATGCATTTAATTCCCAGGAAGCTAATCGTGATCCTAAGAATCTGATCGGTACAGGTCCTTATATTTTTGAAAAATGGGATACCGGTCAATGGGTTTATTTCAGAAGGAATCCGAATTACTGGAATAAAACCGCAATACATGGTATGACATACCCTGAGAAGCTTATCATCAGGGTAATACAGGATCAAAGCGCTGCTACTGTTGCCGCAAAGAACAAAGAAATTGACCTTATGTATGTAACAAAACCAATGGATTTTGTAAAAGAGCTTGCGAATCCTGAACAGTTCAACATGAAAAAAGCCGACCCGTTTGAGCCGCAATTTACTTATATAGGTTACAACATGAACAGTGTTTTATTCAGCGATATTAAAGTTCGCTGGGCAATGGCTTATATGATAGATAGGAAGCTGATAATAGATAGAGTGCAGTACGGCTTGGCTGTGCCGATACAAAGCCCAATATACTTTGGCGATAAAAAGAACTTTAATGCTGATCTGCCGCCAATTGATTTTATTCCGGATAGAGCAAAGCAGCTATTAAGTGAGGCGGGTTGGAAAGATTCTGACGGAGACGGCGTTCTTGATAAAATGATAAATGGTAAAAAAGTTGATTTTAAGTTTACATATTTACTTAATACCAACGAGTCAAGAAAACAAACTATTCTTGTAATTGCTGATGCATTAAAGAAAATTGGTATAATTGCCGAAATTCAGGTTCTAGAGTGGTCAGTATTCCTGGAAAAGATAAAGAAGCATGAATTTGACGCTTTAATGGGCGCCTGGGTTTTGACAGATTTCCCGCCTGACCAGTACCAGATTTTCCATTCATCACAGTCCAAAAATGATGGCTCGAATTATGGAAGCTATAGTAATCCTATAGCCGATTCATTAATGGTAGCTTACCGTAAGGAGTTTGATGAGACTAAAAGAATAGAAATAAATAAACAGCTACAAAAAGTTTTGTACGATGACCAGGCATATACATTTTTGTGGACACCAAAAGCGAAGTATGTCTATTCAGATAGATTTAAAAATGTAAGGTGGTATCCTACACCTCCAACTGCATATCATACCCCTGAGTGGTGGGTGCCGGTTGGACAGAAGAAATACCAGTCAGGTAATTAAGAAGCCCTCGCCCCTTTACCTTTACAAGGCGAACAAGGTTGTAAACCCAGCCCCTCTCCCAAAGGGAGAGGGGAAAATGACCTCAGTTTCGGATAGTTTCCTCTCTCCTTTCCGAGAATAGCTAGGGGTGAGTTCAATATTTTAAAAAGAATTCATTTTGCAGTTGAAATTATCAATTATATAGATAAATTGCGTTTTATAAAGCAAATTTTTTAACTTTTCTTCCAAATTTAATATATTTTCCCAATTTAAATAAGATATATTCTACTATGAATAAACTAAAATCCACTGCCCTCTTAGCAGTATTGGTTCTTTCAGTTATTATCTCCGGCTGCGGGGGTAAAACTCAGCAGAAAACTGATAATAAAAAAACTTCTGATGATATCCCCGCATTGGATACAGCTAGCGCTGTAACAGGTGACTGGCTGATTATCAGAGAAATGGCAGACCCTGAAAAATTAAACCCTATAGTTTCAAACGATGCAAGCGCCTCTGAAATTGATTATTATATATTTGAATACCTGCTTGACCAGAATAAAGAAACATATGAGTTAATACCAAGGCTTGCCGGAATGCCGGAAGTTTCGGCTGATAATTTAACTTACACATTTACAATAAACAAAAATGCTAAGTTTTCAGATGGTAAACCTTTAACAGCAAATGATGTGATTTTCACACTTAAGTTAATCAAGATACCATTTATTGATGCTGCTGCAACCAGGAATTATTTTGAAATGGTAGATAAGGCAGAAATAGCAGATAACGACCCGCAGAAAGTGAAATTCACACTAACAAAACCCAATTGGAGAGGTATTTATACATTAGGACTCTTCAGCATAGTGCCAAAACATATACTTGACCCTAATAATGTTACAGACAAATTTCAGTGGGAAGAGTTCAAGGATATGAAGGTTGCTTCCAAAAATTCTGAAATGCAAAAGTATGCTGATTTTATTAACTCACAGGAAGTATCCAGGGATGCAAAATATTTAATTGGTTCTGGTCCTTACATGTTTGAAAAATGGGATACCGGAGCCGGTGTAACAATTGTAAGAAACCCGAATTACTGGGCTAATGCAAATTTTTCAAATTATCCTCAGAAAATTATTTTTAAAACGATCCAGGATAACTCTGCAGCTTTAGTATCAGCAAAAAATAAAGAAGTTGATGCTATGAACGTTATTAAACCATCAGACTTCTATAAAGATCTCGAAAATCCTGATCAGTTCAATTTAGTTAAAGCAAGACCGTTTGAACCTGCTTATACATATTTAGCATGGAATCAGTTAAACCCGCTTTTCCAGGATAAAAAAGTAAGGCTTGCCTTAGCTCATTTAGTAGATAGAAAAACAATAATAGATAAAGTAATGTTTGGTGATGGTGTGCCTATCCAGTCACACATTTTTTATAAGAGCTCAAAAATGCTGAATGCAGATCTTCCTGAAATTCAGTTTGATCCTGAAAAAGCAAAAAAACTGCTTGAAGAAGCAGGCTGGAAAGATTCCGATGGCGATGGTGTTCTTGATAAAATGATTGACGGTAAGAAAAAGGATTTCAAATTCACTTTCTTAAGCAATACAAACCCTGTAAGGAAACAGATATTACTTGTAGTAGTTGATGCTTTAAAGAAAGTAGGCATACAGGCAGAAGTTCAGGAGCTTGAGTGGTCTGTTTATCTTGATAAAACCAAGAAACATGAATTCGAAGCTACATATTCCGCATGGACATCTCCGACTATACCGCCTGATCCTTACCAGATATGGCATTCATCACAATCAGAAGGTGAAGGAAGTAATTACATCAGCTTTAATAATAAAAAAAGCGATAGTTTAATTGTAGCATATAGGGATGAAATGGATGAAAGCAAGCGTCTTATTATGATAAAAGAGTGGCAGAAACTCATTTATGATGAACAGCCGTATACATTTTTATGGAGCCCGAGATCAAGATACATTTATGATAAGAGATTTAAGAATGCAAGATGGTATAATATTCAGCCAAGTCCTTCATATAATGAATGGTGGGTACCATCTGGTTCGCAGAAATATACACAGAATAAGAACAACTAAACTGTTAATAAGCAAACTGTAAATAAGCTAAACTGTAAATAAGAATGTCACAGTACATTTTAAAAAGAATACTTCTATTCATTCCGACTTTAATAGCAATAACACTCATCACGTTCACAATTTCACGTCTTGCGCCGGGTGACCCTACGGAATTAAAGGTTGGCGTTAGCGGTGAGAACATGAAAGCTGATGAAAAAAGCCAGATGAACCAGGAAGCTAAAAATTACTACAAGCAGAAGTGGGGATTGGATAAACCTATCTATGCGCAGTATTTTATTTGGCTTGGAAATATGGCTACAGGTGATTTCGGCAATTCATTTGTTGATAACCGTCCTGTAATGAGTAAGATCATGGAAAGAATTCCGGTAACAGCATCTATAGCGCTGATGATAATTTCATTAAGTTATATTATCGCAATTCCTATAGGAATATTTTCAGCTGCAAGGCAATATAGCATTGCAGACAGGTTTTCAACTTTCATGCTTTTTGTATTCTACTCACTGCCTTCATTCTGGGTTGCTACAATGGCTATTGTTTTTCTTTCAAATGTTGAATACATCAAGATATTCCCAACTTCAGGTCTATATACATTAGGCTCTGATAACTGGAGTTTTTTAGAAAAGATATGGGACCGGGTTTATCATCTTATACTACCGGTAACATGCGGTTCACTTGCAAGTTTTGCATTCCTTTCAAGACAAATGAGAGGAAGTATGCTTGAAGTAATCAGGCAGGATTACGTAAGAACTGCCCGAGCAAAAGGTCTGACAGAAAGAACGGTTGTATTAAAACATGCCTTAAGAAATTCTTTGATTCCGGTTATTACGCTTTTAGGCGGTATATTACCAAGCCTTGTTGGCGGCGCGATAATTATTGAATCAATTTTCAGTATCCCGGGAATAGGTCAGCTTGGCTTCCAGGCATTGATAGCCAGAGATTACCCGCTGATAATGGCTGAGCTTGTGCTATCGGCTGTATTAACAATGCTTGGCTTGCTGCTTGTTGATATTCTTTATGCAATTGTTGATCCAAGAATTGCTTTTTCTAAGAATTAAATTTTACTAATTATATATGGCTGATAGAAAAGTTTCGGAAAGTGAGTTTATTGCTGATAATACCATGGCTGGTGGTCCTATGCCGCAGGGAATGGTTACCGAAGGAAATGAAATTCCGAAAAATAGTGGAAAGCCCGAAAGAAAAGTTGACCAGACTTATTGGTCATTAGTAAAACATCAATACAGGAAAAATAAACTCGCAGTTGCAGCTTTATATGTTGTTTATTTTCTTGTAGCAATGGCTTTAACTGCTGATTTTGTCGCAAATGATAAACCTCTTTACTGCAGTTATAAAGGGACATCTTACTTCCCTGTATTAAAATCATATGCTGTTGATCTGGGTCTTTCCAAGTGGGAAGGTGAATTTCTAAATGTTGACTGGAAATCACTTGAATTTGAAACAGCTATCTGGCCGCCAATAAAATTCGCTCCTTCAAATGTAGATCTTTTCAATAATTCCGCTTCTCCATCTATTTCTACCGGACATTTTCTGGGTACGGATGGAATTGGAAGAGATGTTTTAGCCGGATTAATCCATGGCTCAAGGGTATCGCTTTCAGTAGGTTTTATTGCTGCGGGAATTGCAATTTTTATAGGCGTTTTGCTTGGCTCTATTGCAGGCTATTACGGCGGGAAAATAGATTTGGTAATAATGAGATTTGTAGAGATAATGCAGTTGTTCCCGGCATTCTTTCTGATAATTACAATTGTAGCTTTATATGGCTCTAGTATATGGTACATTATGATAGCCATAGGATTAACCAGCTGGACAGGCAATACAAAGCTGGTAAGAGGTGAAATACTTAAAGTAAGAGGAATGGATTATATCCAGGCTGCGGTTTCGCTTGGACTTTCTAATTCACGGATTATATTCAGGCACGTACTTCCAAATGCAATTGCCCCGGTATTAATTGCGGCATCTTTTGAAATTGCCGGAGCTATTTTAACCGAAGCCGGATTGAGTTTCCTTGGTTTCGGTGTTGCTGCAACAAAAGTAACATGGGGTTCCGTGCTCTCAGAAGCAAGAGGCGCAACAAGTTCATGGTGGCTTGCAGTTTTCCCCGGGTTTATGATATTCCTGACTGTAGTTGCATACAACCTTGTTGGTGAAGGCTTAAGAGACGCTTTGGATCCAAGATTAAGAGATTAATATAGAAAAGTTTTTTTATTATCTTAAAAGATTTTAACCGATTTATTTACCTGAATTAACAAATTATTAATTATTTACAAAAGGAGATATAGATATGGTATGGACTCTGGAACTGGCATCCTACCTGGATGATGCACCCTGGCCGGCTAATAAAGCAGAGCTCATAGATTATGCAACTAGAACAGGCACGCCCCAGGAAGTTATTGAAAACCTGAGGGATCTTGAAGATATTGATGAGCCTTATGAAAGCATAGAAGAGATCTGGTTAGACTATCCGACAAAAGAAGACTTTTTCTACGATGATGAAGAGAAAGATTTCTGATTCTAAAAGCTCAATTTTTTTACCAACCCCGAGCCATCGGGGTTTTTTATATACTGATAATTTGAATAAATATTTTACAATTACATTAAAAACAGGGATACTTATCCTGATCCTTTATTCAAATATTACATTTGCCCAGCCTAAAAAAGTTGAGACGGGTGATGTTACTTTTAATTTCAAAAAAACAGAATCTTTCACCGATGCTGCCATGTTAGATATTTTACTGCTGCCCAGGGAAAAATATTTTAACAGGATAAACCTGGAAGAGGACCTCGAAAGACTTAATAAATTTTATTTTGATAACGGATTCTTTGATACATTTATTGACACTTTAACTTCCTATAATAAAGATGATAATAAACTAAATGTAAGATTTATTATAATAGAAAACCCGCAGTACACAGTAAAAGAAATAAGATTACAGGGTCTTGATAAAGTTACAGACGGTGTGAGAAATGCGATAAACAGTAACCAGCTAATTGAAGCCGGAAACCCTTATAATAAAAATAAAATTAATCTCGAAAAAGACAGAATACTTAACATACTGCAGGATAACGGTTACTTTTTTGCGCAGGTTGATACTTCAAGAAGTAAGATCGATTCTTCAAGGCGGGGGATAATTATCGGTAAATTTTCTGAGGAGATGCAGAAAAAACCTGAGTATAAAGACAAGGTACTTCTTAGATTGCGTTTTATTGGCACTGAAAATATTTATAGATTTGGGAATATAAAAATATCAATTGAGAACAATAAGTATAAAATAGGTGATTATGTAATTAATAGGGAGCTTGCCTTTAGCAAAGGTGATGTTTTCAACAGGAGTAAGATGGTTGAAAGTGAAAGAAATTTTACTAAGCTTGCAATAATACAACTGGGAAGGGTTCTTGTAGATACTGTAATTATGCCGGATAAAACAGTTAATATGAATGTTAATATTACTTTAAATAAAAAATACGAATTTACTCCGGGAATAACCTCTGTTTACAAGGCAAACCGGCTTTTTGTAGGGGCAAACCTTGAATATAAAGATAAGGATTTCTTTGGCGGAGGAAGGGTGTTAAGTGTTACTGCAGAAGGACTGTACAACTCATTGGATATCAATATACTTAAAGCTGGTTTTTCATTGTATCAGCCTTTTTTATTCAATAATAATATCACTGCAACCCTTAACCCACAGGTTGTTTATGCTAACTTAAACGAAGATCTGCAATTATTAGCTTTTCAAAATCTTTTAAGATTTACATATTTTATCGCTGAATATACTTTTTATAATAATGCGTTTTCAGATATTACTTTTGATTATAACACTTATAAAGCCAAGAGGGATAATGTTATTATTGTAAACGATCTGGATACAACAGTATTGCAAAAAAATGAAAAGACATATTCTGTAAATAGCGTTATAGGATTAACACTGGTTCATAATAATACAAATAATTTATTCAATCCCTCAAATGGATTCTATCATTCAATTACTGCTGAATCTGCCGGGCTTTTGCCAAGGCTGCTTTCAGTTTTCAATAAAAGCCTTAATTACTCCCAGTATGTTAAATTAAACACAGTAAATAGTTTTTACATTGATATTTCAGGTGATAGAGCAACATCTATTGTTGCTACCCACTTTGAGCTTGGCGATATTATTGAATATGGAAGCGGAGATAATATTCAACCTGTCCAGCTTCAGTATAAATATTTTATGGGTGGCGGCAACAGCCTGCGAGGCTGGAGCGCGCAAACCGGTGGAATATTAGATGACCCGACACAGGGAGGCAAGTTCATACTTGAAGGAAGCTGGGAGTGGCGAAGAAAGCCGTTTCCTGCAAGAAGTCTTTTGAGTCCGGTATGGGGAGTCTTATTCCTTGACTATGGCAATGTTTGGGAAAGTGACGGAAGATTCAAACTAAACCAAATAGCGCTTTCTGCAGGATTTGGAATACGATACGATACATTTGTTGGTCCCGTAAGGATTGATGTTGGCTTTAAGCTTTATGACCCATTGGCTGATGATGGAAATAAATGGATGTGGCAGCAGCCTTCTAATATTTTTAAGAATAAATTTGCTATTCAGTTTGGCTTAGGAAACGCATTCTAAGTATGTGGAATAACATTATAGGACAAAATGACGTTATTGATAAACTTAAGTCTATTTTCTTAAGCAATAAAACCGGACATGCGTATTTATTTGAAGGCAGCGATGGTGTTGGTAAAGATGCTGCAGCGATTGAATTTTCCAAACTGCTTAACTGTACAAATCTTATTAATGATAATGAAGCGTGTGATAAGTGCGAAAGCTGCAGGAAAATATCCGGGTTCCGCTCTGAATATTTTAAGCTGATCTGCGCTTTACCTGCGCCAAAATCCGATGATTCTGACTCCGACCCGGTTGAAAAACTTGCCCCTGCGGATTTTGATGAATACCTCGACCAGTTTGCGCTTAAATCTGATGACCCATACCACCATATAAATCTATCAGGCGCAAATAATATCAGGATAAACAGTATAAGGGATCTTGTAAGTAAAATATATTTATCTGCGCCAAAAGGTAAAACAAAAGTATTCATAATATCAGAAGCTGATAAGATGAAACAGGAAGCATCCAATGCGCTTCTTAAAATACTTGAAGAACCGCCAAAGAACAGCCTTATAATTTTGACAACTTCAAAAGTCAATTCTTTACCTCAGACGATAATTGGCAGATGCCAAAGGATTCATTTTGAACCTTTAAATGAAAAAGATATCTTAAATAAAATAATTGGTCAATATGATTTCCCGGAAAAGCAGGTTAAACTTGCCTCAAGATTAAGCTTTGGCAGTTACAGCAGAACTATCGACCTGCTGGTGCTGGGCATTGAAGATTTACGCTCATCTGCTATAGAGTATCTTGTCTCCATTCTTAAGAGTGACTATGCGCAGGTAATTGCGATATGCAGGAACATCTCGGCAAAAAATGATAAGGATAAAACCCGTCAATTTCTTTTCTTTCTGAATATCTGGATACGTGACCTCTTAAGGGTAAAATCTGCCGGAAAAGCTGAACCTGAAATGCTTACAAACTTTGATATGGCAGAAAGGATTGAAAAGCTGAACGCAAACTTTCCCGAAAGCGATATTTTCAATATGATATTAGAGCTTGAAGAAGCGGAAAAATTGATTGGGCAAAATGTTCAGTTAACTTTAATACTGGTAAATCTTTCTATGAAACTTAAAAAGCTATTTAAAAAATAAATATATTTTCAAGGTTTTCACTTTTTTCCCTTATTCTAACATTATCTAAAAATAAACCGATTTTTGATTAAACCTTTCTTCTATGAGTATGTCTAACTTACAAATAGGAATTAAAGGTTAAACAAAAACCGATAAAATAAAGGAGAATATTAAAAATGAAAACATCAATATTAACAATTCTGGCAGCAATTGTAATCTTCTGCGGAATTAACAGCACATCATATGCTTCACAACCAAATTCAACTAATACAATAAGTATTGTCAAAAAACCCGGACCAAAGCATATATGGGTAGCAGGACACTACAAACATAATAAATACGGAAAATTAGTTTGGGTTCCGGGACACTGGAAAAGAGTATAGTACAATTTTCAAAAGCAGCAAAAATCTAAATTACTTCATTATCCCCCAAAGAGAGTCCGCTGACCAATAATGCGGACTTTCACTTTTATATTATGAAATTATTTTGAGATGAATATATACTGCTCACCTATCTTTAATACTTTTATCTTTTCCTCTTCTTTATTTTCTTTTATAATATCATTTATGGCATATAAAGGCTCCATCGGGTCAGCCTGCGCAAAATGCAATGTTCCGTAATGTATTGGTACCATCCATTTAGGATGAATATCCTTATACAATTCATACGCATCCACAGGGAATACATGATTGTGAGTACCGCATTGCTTGCAATCAGCGCAGGGTCCAATTGGAATTAATGCCAGGTCAACATTAAACATACTTCCAATTTGTTTAAACTTTAGTGAATCATAACCAGTATCCCCCGCAAAGTAAACCGTCAACCCATTGTATTCAATTATATATCCTGTAAAAGCATTATCTCCCCAAAAGTATCCGTCAAAGCCATACCTGCCGCCCCAATGCCGGGCGTAAACTGTGGTAATCTTAACTCCGTTAATTATTTTGCTCTCGCCAATTATTTTACTTTCATAACCTTTATCATTTTTCATCCTAACCATTTTCATATTGTATCCTGGCAGGTAGTTTTCAAGGTCTTCGGGGAAAACCAATGCTGTCTTTGAGCTTTTTTCCTCAAGCATTTCAAGGCTTGCATAGTTAAGATGGTCAAAGTGTGAATGCGAGATAAGTATAATATCGCATGGAGGTATATTCTCAGGATCAATCCCCGGCTCAACTACTCTGCGAGCAAATTCACCCGCCGTTTCACTAAGGAAAGGATCAGTAATAATAACCTTATCATCCATCTGCAGTAAGACGGTTGAGTGTCCTATCCATAAAGCTGAAAGTCTTACGTTTGGTTTTAT
Organism: Ignavibacteria bacterium; assembly: GCA_031430615.1. Lineage (GTDB taxonomy): Bacteria > Bacteroidota > Ignavibacteria > Tepidaquicellales > OLB5 > OLB5. Next base: position 12,963 of record JANPBV010000005.1, read on the forward strand.
TGGTTGGGTTATCTTATTTTTTACCTCTGCAGGTGTTTCAAAGAAAGTCGGGACATTCCTAACTGCAACCAAAAGCATGTTACAGGAAACTCCTGTAAATGCTAAAACAGCAGCCAATAATATTATACTTATTTTTTTCAATAATACTTAATATATAGATTTAAATTATACCTGCTTAAAGCTTTTTGATTGTAATTGAACTTCAATCCCATCATCCCAAAAAAACTGTAGATACCAGCTTCATAAGTTATGCCATCATAAAGCCGATTCGGGGTCTTCTGCGAGTAATATCCCGCTCCAAGTGAAAATGAAAGATACTCACCCCTATGAAAAACCGGAATAACTATTCTAACCCCCGTTTTGTACATGAATTTCTTAAGGTCATTATTTTTAAATCCACCGGGAATATATACCGGTTCAAAAAATGATTCCACTGACCCTGAAAACCTTTTGTTAGGTTTTATATGAAAAAAGTTAAGGTTTGAAACATATTTGTTAGCATTAAATGAATATGAAACAGGTATCACTTGCCACTCCATACCAAACCTTACTTTTGTTGAATTATCATTTCTATCTTCAAAAAAGGATGGTGATGGAACTCCTTGCAATAGCGCCCATGAACCCCATTTTATAAAGAAATTCCCGTTTTTTAATTGTCCTGAAATTTTGACAGAGTTTAAAGCAATCAAAATTAAAACCAATAAAAAATATAACTTTATGCTTTTATGTGAATTTCCGTTCATATATATGTAATAATACATTTATATTAATATCTTTTAAAGCTATTTTTACATTTCAATCAATTATTTCAGCAAAATGTACGAATATGCCGGCGCGGTGCATATACATTCAGTATATTCAGATGGAACAGGGAAAATAGAAGATATTGCTAAGGCAGCATATGATTCTGACCTTGATTTCATCTTAATGACCGATCATAACACGCTAAAGTCAAAAGATGATGGTTATGAAAAATGGCTTAATAATGTTATGGTTATTATTGGCTACGAAGTTAACGATATGGCAAATAAAAACCATTACCTTACTTTTGGTATTGATGAAGTTATAGGCTCTTACCAGGAGCTTCCCAATGGCGAGCTTGGCTGTAAACTTTCTGCAAAAGAGTATGTTAAGCAGATAAAAGATAAAGGCGGTATTGGTTTTCTTGCTCACCCTGATGAAGAGCGAATGCATCTGCCGGAACATCCCTCATATCCATGGATTGAAGAAACTGATGATTATACAGGAATTGAAATATGGAACCATATGAGCGAGTGGATTGAAAGCATGAATGAAAGCAATAAGATAGATAGATTCCTGCACCCCCTTAAATCAATTATATCACCTTCGGTTAAAACATTGAAAAGATGGGATGATGCGGCAATTAAACGCCACGTTACCGGTATTGGCGGAGTTGACGCGCATGCTTTAAAACAGAACGTTTTAGGTTTTTTTGAGGTTGAAATATTTGCGTACAAAGTTTTGTTTAAATCTATAAGAACACATGTTTTAATTGATGAACCTATCATAAAAAACAATAAAGCTGCTTTTGAAAAAGACCGGCATAAGATTCTTGAAGCATTAAAGTACGGAAAATGCTTTTTTGCCAATTATTACAACGGGAACCCTAAAGGCTTCCGCTTTTTCGCGGAATTCAAGGGAATGACCTGTAATATGGGAGATACAATTACATCAAACGGTGAAAATATTTTATTAAAAGCGCTTGTTCCTCTGGAGTGCACAGTCAAATTAATACATAACGGTAAGTTGATTAGTGAAAATAAAACTATGAATACATCGTGGGATATTAAAGAAAAAGGTATTTACAGGGTTGAGTGCTGGATTGCTGATCGGGGCTGGATATTTTCGAATCATATAAGAGTAAATTAGATAATAATTCATGTTACACAAAACAATAAATGCTATTTTAGATACAAGTATATAACCTCACCCCTGCCCCTCTCCTAAAAGGAGAGGGGAGATAAGCCTTAAATTTATAGGCATTTGCTCCCCTCTCCCTCTGGGAGAGGGGTTAGGGGGTGAGGGCGTTCATCAAAAAATAAACTAATTCTTCACGATTATGCGTAAAGTGAAATAATAAAATTGAACATTAATAATAAAATTTTGAATAAAAGTTTAGAAACTGATCCTAAAGATTTTGATGGTGAAGATAAACCGCATAGTAATTGCGCTGTATTTGGTATTTATGATCACCCGCAGGCGGCTGTTATGACCTATTACGGATTGCACTCCCAGCAGCACAGAGGACAGGAAGCATCGGGGATATGCACTTCTGAAAAATTAGATTCCGGAAAATACAGGTTTAATATTCATAAAGGACATGGTATTGCATTAAACGTTTTTTCAAATAAGAATACACTTACAAATGTTTTAAAAGGTACTGCTGCAGTTGGTCATAACAGGTATTCAACTACAGGCGGCTCAGATAGCAGAAGCAATATACAGCCCTTTAAAGTTAATTTTAAAGAAGGGCATCTGGCGCTTTCTCATAACGGTAATTTTACCAATACCAGGGAGCTTCGCGAGAAACTACAGAATGAAGGCACACTATTTCAGACCTCAACCGATAGCGAAATATTCCTTCACCTTATAGCCCGCTCAAGAGAAAAAGAATATATTGATAAAATTCTGGATGCAGCAAGACAGATAAGAGGCGCATATTCTATTGTACTTTTGACCGATGATAAGCTTTTTGCTATCAGAGATCCTTACGCTGTAAGACCGCTCTCTATGGCTAAGCTTGGCAATAGCTTTGTGTTTGCTTCGGAAACATGCGCTTATGATATTATTAATGCTGAGTATATCAGGGATTTAAAAGCCGGTGAAGTAATTCAAATAGATGAAGAAGTAATTAAGACAGGTGAAGTTAAATCATTCATAATTGATAAAAAACCTGAAACTAAACACTGTATCTTTGAATACATTTATTTTTCAAGACCTGATTCCACGATTTTCGGTAATACAGTTGATAAGGTAAGAAGAAAGCTTGGCAAGAACCTTTCAATTGAAAAACCTGCGCCAAAAGCAAATATTAAGGATAAAAAGGTAGTTGTAATAAGCGTACCTGATTCAAGTAACACAGCGGCATTGGGATATGTTACCGAGACCATAAAGAGCAATCCTTTCGTAAAGCTTGAGCTTGGTTTGATAAGAAGCCATTATATCGGCAGAACTTTCATTCAGCCCGGTCAGGATAACCGTGATATAAAAGTTAAGGCTAAGTTCAATACCGTAAAATCAGTATTAAAGGATAGAATAGTTGTGATTGTTGATGATTCAATTGTAAGAGGAACAACAATGAAACAGCTGGTTAAACTTGTGAAGGAAGCGGGTCCAAAGGAAATTCATTTAAGGATAACCTCACCACCTATTATTTCTCCATGCTATTATGGAATGGACTTTCCATCGAAGGAAGAATTAATTGCAAATCAGTGTGAACAGGATATGGAAAAGATCAGGGAATACCTTGATGTTAATTCAGTGGAATATTTATCAATCGGAAAGCTGCATGATTCAGTTCCTAAGGGTATAAATGCCAATGGTGAGAAAATAGGTTACTGTGATGCATGTTTTAGTTGTAAATACCCGATACCTATTGAGGAAATTGAAAAGAATGAGTTTGAAGGGTAAATATTATTTTAAGCCACTAATTACACGAATTTCACTAAATTAATAAGTATTATTTCTTATCTTTGTAAAGAAGGAGAATTATAGTATGTCATACAAAGTTAGCATATTAATTGAAAAGGACTCTCATGGTTATTATGCATATTCACCTGAACTAGATGGGTGCCAGTCACAGGGAGATTCGTATGAGGAAGCGTTAAGTAATATAAAAGAAGCTATAGCTCTATATCTGGAAACACTTTCTTAAGACTTATCACTCCTTCATAATATTACACTCAAAAATTATTAAACAAGTATTAAGAGTAATTGAAGAATGAACTTATTCTTTAAAGATTAGTTATTGTTATACCCGATTCATAAGCAAATACCCGATACCTATTGAGGAAATTGAAAAGAATGAGTTTGATGGGTAAATAATATAGTATTCAATAAAATATCAAAAAAGACATTTTTTTACTTTTTAATCGTTTTCTAACGTTTTTCTTTCTCTCTGATTCTGTTTTTATACTCTTCAATGCTTTTTTATTTTGTTTAGCAAAAAAAATCAGACCGCATTTCTTTTTCTTCCTTAGTCAGTTCCCTGTTTTCTACGTAAAATGTAATACCTTCCGGTTCTTTAATGATTTCTGCAGAATTACTCTTTACTTTCTTCATTTTCCTCTTAAAATTTCCCTAATGAGATCTTCAGCGGGAAGCTCCATAAAATTACTTTTAGTTGAAACTGCTTTAACCATTTTATCCGCTTCAAGCCTGTTGTAACCCAATGCCATTAAGGCAGAAATTACTTCAGATGCCTTGCCAAGCTCGCCTAATTTTCCGGTATTCATTCCACCCGGTGCCGAATCATTTTCAAACTTACCGATTTTATCCTTCAGTTCCACTGCCAGCCTTTCAGCGGTTTTTTTGCCTACTCCCGATATTGTTGTGAGCGGCAGATAGTTACCTTTTGATATCATATCAATTAGCTCACCATACTTGATTGCTGAGAGTATACTTAGCGCCGTTTTGGGACCAATACCGGAAACAGAAATAATATGTTTAAAGCACTCCCTTTCGCTCTCATCAACAAATCCGTAAAGAAGCACATTAAACGGATTATCCTTGATATGCAGATGAACTGAAATTTTTGCTTCATCGCCAACATTACCAATATTTTCAACAGCACTTAATGTAGATGAGATGCTGTAACCAATCCCACCTGCTTCGATTACAAGTGAAGAAGGTTTTTTACCTACAAGTTTACCTTTTATATAATCTATCATAATGTCAAAAGTTAAATGTCAAACGTGAAATGCTTTTTATTCATGATTTTGCAATCAAATTAGAAATCATAGCGAATAAATGGTTTATTTTTTCAGATACTCTAAGTTCTATATCTTTACTAATGTATCCCAATGAAATACAAATTTCTAATTGTGTATCTATTTCTACAACTGAAGACCTCGAAATTTCAAAGAATCTTTTTCTTTCAATTGCAGACTTTCTTGCTGAGCCTTCTGCTAAATTTGAAGAAACAGAAACAGAAGCCCTTCGCAACTGATTCGAAATTCCAAACATTTCTGATTTTGGAAATGACTCTGTTATTGAATAAATCAGCTTTGTAAATTCCAAGCTCAATTTCCAGACGTCAAGTTTTTTATGGTTTAAATTCAGCATTTTTATTAATATTCACTTAAAGTATTGCTTCTCACTTTTCACGTTTGACTTTTCACATTTGACGTTTCCCGTTTCACATTTCACTTTTGCAGTCTTACTTTCTTTGGATTTTCTTTAATATATGCTGCCCATGAACTGCTTTTACTTTTCCTGGAGCCAACGCCCAATAATTTGTTGTGATGGCATATTGCTACAGCTATTGCATCTGAAATATCTGTTTGCTTTGAAAGTGATTCACTTTTAATCTTTAGGATACTGCATACCATAAATCTAACCTGTTCTTTTGAAGCTGCCCCTAAGCCTGAAACAGATTTTTTTACTTCGCGGGGTGAGTATTCCGTTGTGGGAATTTGCTTGTTTACAGCCGCCAGAATTGATACTCCCCTTGCGTGTCCAAGCTTAAGGGTTGACTGAACATTTTTACCGTAGAATGCCGTTTCTATAGCAAATTCATCAGGCTTGTATTCATCTATAACACCAACCAAAGCATCATATATTTGTTTTAATCTTAACGGAAGTTTATTTTTGGCAGGTATTTTAATAACATCACAGCATAATATTTCAAGCTTTTCGTTTACGCCGCTTAAAACAGCGTAACCTGTAAACAGCGTCCCGGGATCAACTCCAAGTATTATCAATTTGTAATTTGCAATTTGTAATTTGACAACTTGATTCTAATTATCCAAATTCTTCCATTACTTTTTCATCTATATCAGCATTGGAATAAACATTCTGAACGTCATCATTATCTTCAATCACATTTATCAGATTTATAGTTGATTCAGCATCACTTCCTTCAACCTTTAATGTTGTTTTAGGGAGGTATTGCAATGATGCGCTATCAATTTTTGCGCCATTCAATCCGGATGCTTCAATAGTTTTCCTAACGGTTTCAAATTTTTCAAGTGAGGCAGTAACTTCAAAGAAAACTTCTTCATCAGTCATATCATCAGCGCCGGCATCAAGTATCACGTTCATAAGGTCATCTTCAGTATATTCGCCTTTTGCTACAGTGATAACACCTTTTCTTTCAAAATTCCAGCTCACAGCCCCTGATTCAGCTAAATTACCGCCATTCTTTGAAAGTAAATGTCTTAAGTCAGCAACTGTCCTGTTCTTATTATCGGTCATTGATTCAATTATCAAGGCAACGCCGCCGGGACCATAGCCCTCATAAGTTATTTCATCATAACTTACGCCTTCTAACTCACCGGTGCCTTTTTTAATTGCTCGGGTAATATTATCAGCCGGCATGTTATTTGATTTAGCAGTGTTTACAGCAAGCCTGAGCCTTGGATTAGTTTCAACATCACCGCCGCCTATTCTTGCGGCTACAGTTATCTCTTTAATAACTTTGGTAAATACCTTACCCCTGGCTGCATCAATTGCGCCTTTTTTCCGTTTGATCGTTGACCACTTCGAGTGTCCTGACATACTTTAAGATATGAATATTTTACTTTTAAAAAAAATGTTATTTACTATTTGTTATTTGTTATTTGTTATTTGATCTTCAGGTCTCTTATTCTGAACTGTGTTTTTGTGTTGCCATTCCAGTGATTTTCCTCAACTGAATATATAATATCAAGCTTTGTTCCAAGCTTTAAGATATTCCTGCTCTGGGCATCAAGATCAGGCGGTTGATAATAGACGCAATCGAAAGTATAATTATCAAACCTACTGCCGTTAGTACCTATTTTACGTACTTTAAATACTGTTGTTGAACCGTTATATGTTTTTGGGTCACCAACAATCTGCAGCTCTCTTGTCAGGAAAATTGGTGTCATATTGCCGGGTCCAAACGGCTCAAAGTGACTTAATATCTTTACAAACCTTTGGTTAACCTCGTTAACATCAATTTCAGCATCTACTTTTATTTCAGGTATCAAAAGTTCTTTGCCGTTTACTGTATCATTTATTATGCTTTTTGCTATCCTGTTAAAGGTACTTCTGAATTCTTCTACTTTTTCAATTTCTATTTCAATTCCCGCTGCATGGTAATGTCCACCGAACTGAACAACCGCTCCGCATTCTTCTGAAGTTCTTTTAATAGCTTCATATATATTGAAATTATTAATACTCCTTGCTGAACCCTTTGCATAACCGTTGAACGTAGTTAGAATTATAGATGGTCTGTAATATTTCTCAACCATTCTTGATGCTATTATGCCAAGTACGCCGGGATGCCACTCAGGATTATGGAGGACTATTGCAACATCGTCTTTCTCAGGGGTATCAATTGTATCTATCTTATATGTTTCGTAGGAATTTTGCGCCTGTATGTATATTTCACTATCTATCTTTTTCCGGTTAGAGTTCTCTGATTCCAAGACACTCATTTGCTCCTCGGCTTCAAGGATTGTTTTGCTGGTAAGGAATTTCACAGCCCTTGTAGCATCACCAAGTCTGCCAACTGCATTTATTCTTGGTCCGATTGTGAACACAACATTTGAAGTTGTAATATGCTCTAGCTTTAAGCTGGAATTTTTGAATATTGTTGCGAAGCTGGGTCTGGGGTTATGCAGTATCTGCTTAAATCCATAGTTGATCAAAGTTCTGTTCTCATCAATAACGGGAACCATATCAGCTGCAGTTGCTACTGCGACAAAATCGAGCAGGTTTTGCCAATCATCAATATTAAGTTTTTGGCATACTGCCTGTATAAGTTTAAAAGCAACACCTGTACCGCATAGACTCTTAAATGGGTAATTGCAATCAGGCTGCAGCGCATCAAGTATTGCGTAAGCATTGGGTAATGTATCAGGCGGCTGGTGATGGTCGCATATTATCATGTCAATTCCAATTGATCTGGCATAGGCAACTTTATCAACAGCAGTAATACCGCAATCAATTGCTACAATAAGCTTAATACCCATCGAATTAGCATGGTCTATACCTGTATTGGATAGCCCGTAACCGTCAGTAAACCTATCAGGTATAAAAACTTCATTGGGTACGCCAAGATCCCTAAGGAATGTATGGAACATGGATACACCTGATGTGCCGTCAACATCGTAATCACCGAAAATAAGGATCTTTTCTTTGTTCTTTATTACCTCTATTATCCTTTCGGATGCCTTCTCCATTCCTTTCATAAGAAACGGGTCATAGAGATTCGTTAAATCATGGACGAAAAATTTCTTCGCATCAGCGCGTGAGTTTATGCCCCTTCTCACCAGTATTTTTGCCAGTGAGGAAGGTACGTTTATCTCTTCAGAAAGATTTTTAACTTTTTCTTCATTTTCAGCGCTTGATATTGTCCATTTCTTCTTAATTGCACTGGACATTCAATTTTTTTTTATTTTTATAGTGCCCGAAGCGAGACTCGAACTCGCACTCCGTTGCCAGAACTGCGTCCTGAACACAGCGTGTATACCAATTTCACCATCCGGGCTT
>JANPBV010000006.1:0-1526 GCA_031430615.1 Ignavibacteria bacterium
CTTAAGGGTTGTTTTTAGATATCTATAAATTGTTTCCTGAAGGATATCATGTCGGAACTCATATATATCGCCTGTCAAGTTCACAAGGAATCTTTTTTCTATAAGGCTCTGCATTACTTTTGGGGTTACCTGTTCTTTACCTGCGCGCTTTAGAATATCGTTCAGTATTTTAAGCTCAAATTTTCTGCCAAGCACGCTGGCAATTATCAGTACTGATCTTTCTTCGGGCAGTAGGTTTTCCACTTTTTCAACCAGCAAATGTTTAACGGTTTCGGGAATTTGTGAGAGTTTTTTGTTATCAAGGATAAGTGTGCACCATTCTTCAATGTTAAATGGGTTGCCATCAGAGCGCCGGGTGATAATTTCTTTTATCTTACCTGTAATTTCACTGCCACAGGTTAAATCTGCAATTAGTTTTTCCGTTTCACCTTCAGTGAATCCCGAAAGCAGAATTTCCCTGTAATCGCCTTCAGTTCTTAATGCCTTTCGGGGCTTAAATCCGCTTCTGTAATTCAATATAAAAAATATTTGCGGCTGCGCATTACCCGAAAATAGATTTATAGATCTTACAATATGCTCTAATGCGCTGAGCGAAGATTCATCCGCCCACTGCATATCTTCAAGCATTACGATGTACGGAATATTCTGTTTATTAACCTTAAGGGCTTCTCTAAATAAAACTTCTTTGATAAAGTTATTTATTGCAGTGTTACTTTCATTATCCGGTTTAGATTTTATCTTTTGGGACTGTGTTTTTAAAATTTCGCTGAACATACCATATGAATTCTGTCCGGTGCTTAAGGAGCTTCCGTAAATTATATTGTTTAATTTACTTTCATTCGTACTTATGATCCTGTCTGTAAATTCCTTAACAAGCCTTGTCTTGCCAATTCCCGCATCGCCCTTTATTGCGGCAATAATAGGTTTACTTTGAATTTCTTTGCTACTGGTTTGTCTTTTAATACGTGCAATTACTTCACTATAAAGTGTGCGCAGATAATCAAGCTCTTTTATTCTGCCTGTAAATCTTGAATTGATAATTCTGTTTTTGGGAATAATAAACGGTGTAGACAAAAGGGGTTCATCTTTAATTGTTATGCGGCGCTCAATGTTTTTTAACGGGATGAGAGTATATAAACTTATCCCGCTTAATTTTTCTTTTACAGGCATAAAAAAGGAAAATATAAATTTTAAACAGTAGTTCTCATGAACTACCTGTAATTTCCTCTACCTTGTTTCACGCGTGATAATTATGTAATTTAGCGAAATATTTTTGATAAAATCAAGTAATTTTTCGGTATATAAATGCATAAAAAAGAGGTATTTATTATTGATGCCGCGCGTACACCAATAGGTAAATTCGGGGGCGCGCTAAAGGATGTAAGACCCGATGATATGGCTGCCGGCGTAATCAAAGAAATTGTAAAAAGGAATCTTGACGATAAAGGTATATCAAAAGATATTATAGAAGATGTTGCGCTTGGATGCGCTAACCAGGCTGGTGAAGATAACCGTAATGTTGCAAG
>JANPBV010000007.1:0-2668 GCA_031430615.1 Ignavibacteria bacterium
GGTAAGGATCCAGGTATTCCCCGAATACATACCGGAGCAATCAAGCCCTGAGATAAACCGCTTTTCATTTTCATACAGGGTAATAATTTCTAATCTTGGTATGGCAAAAGTTAAGCTTCTCTCACGCCACTGGCTGATAATTAATGCCGATGGTGACCAGGAGAGAGCTGAGGGTCCGGGTGTAGTTGGATATACCCCTGAGCTTGAAGCGGGCGAATCTTTTGAGTATTCCAGCCATTGCCCTATTAACACAAACTGGGGCACCATGGAAGGCTCCTATACTATGATGCGCTCAAGTGATGGTGAGAAGTTTGAAGCCATGATAGAAAGATTTTACCTGGTAAGTGACGAGGTTTTAGCTTAAAACCTTAGTATTTTTTGGTAATTTTAATAGAATTTCCCCTTTCTTAAGTTTTGTTTTTGCATGGTATTGCTTATTCAATCCTTACTTGTTAATTTCTAAAAAACATATCAATATGAAAAACATAATTACTCTCGTAATTGCAGTATTTATATGCACACTATTTCCTTCCTCAATTCTATCACAGGGATGGATTGCCCAAAACAGCAATACCACTGAAATTTTTTATTCTGTAAATTTTGCTAATGACCAAACAGGCTGGGCTGCGGGTAACAATGGAATTATAAGAGCCACAACAAATAGCGGCGCGAACTGGTTAACACAAACCTCAACTTTCCCGGGTCCGTGGTTTGAAGTATTTTTTATAAATCCCTTAACCGGATGGCTATGTGGTGGAAACGGTGTAATGAGGAAAACCACAGATGGCGGCACAAATTGGTTCAGCATTTCAAGCGGAACATCAAGTACTCTGTATTGTATATTTTTTATTAGCCCGCTAACCGGGTGGGTAGTTGGCGGTCCGCAAACCCCAAGAATTACCACTGATGGGGGGAGTAACTGGGTTCAGCAATCAATACCTATTGGAGGAACAATTTGGACGGTCAAATTTCTTGATGCGCAAACAGGCTTTGCTTCTCTTGATGGCGGAGGATTTATAAAGACAACAAATGGTGGGGCAAACTGGACCTCGTATGCAACGGGAACAGGCGGAACGGTCTGGTCAACATTTTTTACAGATGCACAGACCGGATACATCTGCACAGATGGCGGCGGAATAAGGAAATCAACTAATGGCGGAGTAAACTGGCAGATGCAGACAAGCGGAACGGGACAGCTTCTGCACTGGGCTTTCTTCCCGGTAACAGGTACAGGAAATATCGGATACATAAGCGGGTGGACGGGAACAATACTTGCAACAAATAACGGCGGCATAAACTGGTCTCAGCAAACTTCAGGGACTACGCAGAATCTCCGCTCAATGTATTTCACATCAGCCGCAACAGGCTGGGCTGTTGGCGATAACGGCACAATATTAAAAACTACAACTGGAGGAATTACTCCTGTTAAAACCATTTCATCAGAAGTGCCTGAAGATTATGTGCTTTACCAAAATTATCCCAACCCGTTCAACCCGTCAACAAAAATCGTATTTGATTTGCCCAAAGGTTCATTTGCAAAACTTATTGTGTATGATATTACAGGCAAAGAAATAGAAACACTGGTGAATTCAAATCTGAATGCAGGTGAGTATGAGTATGAGTGGAACGGCATTAGCCTTCCATCAGGGATTTATTTCTATGTTCTAAAAACAGAAGACTTTAGGAGTACGAGAAAAATGATATTAATTAAATAGCAAGTTGGAGCGAAGCGGAAATCCCGCTTTGCGGACGGAGTATATTTCTATAAGCTGACGGCAGGCAATTTCTCTGAAACAAGAAAAATGCTGATGGTAAAGTAACCCAAGTTACTTGACCGAAAGTCCCGACTTATCGGGAGTGATGGTAAAGTAAAATTTATCTAAATAGTATTACTTCAAAGGCAGATAATATCTGCCTTTTTTATTTTATGAATATGAGTGATTTTAGGAAATATGAACATACTATTTTTAAATAAGCTAAGTAAAGACTGGGAAGAACAGTATAAAAAACTCAGGGATGAATTTCCGGAAGTTGAGTTTACTGTGAATGATAATCCAAAAGAGCGTGCTGATGCGCTAAGCAATGCCGATGCTGTAATTGCCGGAAGATTAACCGCGGATGATATTGAAAGCTCACCAAAACTTAAAGCGGTAATTGTACCGTTTACAGGTTTGAATAATTTCCCTTTAGAGATAATTTACAATAAGAAAATTAAGCTATACAATACTCACGCAAACGCTCCCTATGTTGCAGAACATGCCGTAACTCTTGCGCTAGCACTCCTGGGAAAAGTTGCCCCGTTCCATGATGACCTAAAAAAAGGGATTTGGAACCGCACCAAAAAAATTGACGATATGTGGTGCACGATACGGAATAAAAAGATCGGTATCCTGGGATATGGACATATAGGAAGTTACATTGCAAAATATCTGAAAGCTTTTGATTGCTATATCACCGGATTCAGGAGAAATATTTCTGTAGGGAAAGATGAAGTTGCTGATGAAATATCAAATGAACTTAGCGATATAATTGCTAAAAGTGATATATTATTTAATGTTTTACCTTTAAATTCGGAAACAAAACATATCATAAATGCTGAAATTATCTCTAAAATGCATGGAAAATATATTATTTCAGTTGGAAGAGGTGAAACAATTATGGAGGAACC
>JANPBV010000008.1:0-5286 GCA_031430615.1 Ignavibacteria bacterium
TTGTTTGCAGAGCCCCGCAATAAAAAGCCAAAAAATAAAAAGCCAAAAAATAAGAAGAAAAAAATAAAAGGCAAACACCTGCCTGTATATGGCATGGCGCTTATGGGCGGATAGTTAAGTAAGTAGGCTAAAGTTCCTTTAATCTTTCATTAATTTTCTCTATTAACCATGCTCTACCTGTAAATCTATCATGATTATTTAATTTGTTATTTAATTCTATTAAGAATGATTTTTTCTCATATGATTGTAATAACATTTCTAAGTTTTCTGCAAAATATTTTGATTCTTTTGCCAGGTCTTCATTCACATCAGTGTTCCTTGTTATATATTTCATAAAAGTAATAATTTTCTGACTTATTATGTCAATTTGCCCTAATTCGTAATAACAAATTAATTGAATCTTTTTTTTGTCCAAAGATAATAACAAATCCTTATTTGATACTTTATCAAAAAAATCCAATGCTAACTCAAAATTTCCCTTTTTCATATTTATTCTGCCATAAAAATAATTTATAGTGTCGTAATTTAAACACTCGAAACCTAAATTATTTACACATGCTTCTATGACACTTTCTGCTTCTTGAATTTTATTCTGTGTAATTAATAAATCTGTAAAATTATGAAGCAAATTCAAAATCACATATCCGTTGTTATCTAAATGTAGATTTTCAGTAAACATCTTTGTATATGTTTTGTACAGCTCATCTTTGTATCCAATTTTACCCAAATTAGGTTTAAAAATATATAAATAGTTAACAAGAGTTACGAAAATTTCTTTACGAATCTCAATCTTAAGAAACATTTTATTCTTATCATATAATCTTAAAACTTTTTCATAACTGGATGAATTCTGGTTTCTAATTAATATATTTAATTGGAAATATATTTCTACAATGGGTTCATCAAAAAATGAATATTTCTTTAATAAATTCATTATCCCGTTTAAAAACCTTTGATCATAATGAATATTGAATTGTTTAGAAACTATTTCTAATGAAAAACTACATCTTAACAGTTCAAATGAAATTGTTTTATAAACATTATTTATTACAGGGTTTATAACTTTTGAAGAACTTTCAAAATTATTTGTATTGTAAAACCTAAACAGCTCTTTATGCAAAGTCATAATCCTTAAAAAATAATCATAATCAAATTTACCTGATTTTGCTTTGTCCAATGTAAGATTATATCTGTTCATAAAAATACTTTGTAAGTTTCGGGGATTTAACCCTTTCAGTAAATGCAGATCAATATCGAATTCATTCCTGCCAAAAGATTCATGGGATATGAATAATTCGCAAAGTGTAAGCATTTCACTGCTTAGGTCTCTTATTCTTTTCTTATCAATAGCTTTACCGGGATATAAATAATTGTATATTTTTGCTTCGTTGATATTAAGAAAATCCTTATTATGTTTTTTAAGGTATTCGAATAATTTAATAATTGTTTTGTTTGTATTGAAATAAGGAGATTTTATAAACTTACTAAAGCTTTTTAACTCTTCAATAGTTAGTGTCTGTAAAATTTTCGGGAACTTTGAGTTTTTCATAAAGATATATTTGCTTTAATTGGGACGATTAAATAGGTTATCAAGAATATGTAAAAATAGCCATTATCATTTAAAAATGCAATAATTCAGAAAATAACATTTAATTCTGTTTGAAAAACAAACCGACAATCATACTTATTTGTCTTTGACAAATGAATAATAGTTATTTATATTTGAGTAACCAAAAAATACAATTCCCGCTTATGATATTAACCATTAAAAATATCTGTTCTCTTCTAAACATGAAATACCTTTATAAGTTACTACCTATTTTTGCTATAATGCTCTTGTCTAATTCATGCGGGGATGATACTATTACAAATAATAATTCAAACGAAGTTCCTGTTATTGATAGCAATATATTCAGCTGGAGTTATATTCCTGTGCCTGGACGCAACTTCTTTGATAGTTATGTAGCAGATACAAATGCAATATTCTATATTTTAGATGGAAATGTGTTTTACTATAATGGTAATACTTCAAATCAAATTTATAGTGTATTTACTGATGGTGATGCTTTAAGTCTTGATGGAGTCAGTCCTGATTTAATATTTATTGGAGGTTATAATAGCGAGAACAGTAATTATAAACCATGGTTAAAAAAATGGAATGGATCCGGCTTCGAAGAGATTGTTTTGCCGTTAGACTCAAATGATCAAGTTAATGAAGTCTGTGTGGAAACTGAAAATAGTGTTTGGTTTGCAGGGATTTCCGGAAGAATATATCATTATAATGGTATCTCTGTGTCATCGTATTTTATTAATTTACCCAATACTTACCCTATATTATTTCTTAAAGATAATCAAATATATTTTTATACAGAAAGTCTTGCAAATTATGGTTTAAGGTATGTTTACAGGTTTAACTATAATGATTGGGAGCTTGTTGTTGCTGATACCAGTAACTTCGGCTTGAATTTTTCTTCTAGGCGGTTATTTACTTTTGGAAACTATGCGTTAAGAAAAACCCCCCGATATTTGGAAGAATTCAATTCCAATAGCTGGTCACAGTTCCTAAATACTCCTGTATTCGAGGCATATTCGGTTAATGGAAATAATTTAAGCGACTTTGTATGTATCGGGATACCGGATGGCACATTGGAATTTTTTCCATATTATTATAACGGTTCAAAATGGTTTAAACAAGATAGGGCTATTCCGGAAAATATATTTTATGGTTTCCCTGTAGAATTAAAATACTGTAAAGGCACTTATTTTGGTTTTTATTATGCTTTAGCTTCAATTAGTCATAATTATATTTCAGTAGGTAAAATGAATACTCCACCAGGTAAATAAAAAGGCAGAGCGGTTACCAGTCAACGTCCAAATTGAAAAGTAATGAAATTTAATTAATTTCGTTCCCGTCTGCCATTTCTATTATATAAATTATTTATAAAACTTAAAATCCAAATATAATGAAAACTTTAATATTAATAATAACAGCCTTTTTACTAAGCACTAATATCTTTACACAATGGATATTTAAAGAAACTAATGCAGGATATTCAACACAACCATACAATACACAGTTCTTAAATCCAAGCACAGGTTATGTTTTATATAAATATCAACTGTATAGCAACTCTCCAATTAATTGGAGAGTCATGAAAACAACAAATAAGGGGTCAAATTGGTCACAAATTACAAATACATATTCGACAGATCCACTTTCATATGCGGACATTAGCTTTATCAATGTAAATACTGGATTTTTATGTGTAAGAGACGCTACTTATGGAACGACAACATATTACACTGCGAATGCCGGAAATAATTGGATTGGCAATTCTTATTCGGGCTTATCTATGGCGTATCCTCAAGTCAAATTTATAGATGAGAATACAGGTTATTTATTCAGTAGAGGAAGTGGTAATCTTTATAAAACTATTAATAAAGGATACTCGTGGGTTGTTAAATATTCTTTTACTCAAGGTGGTATTTGGGATGTTGCAATTTCACCTAGTAATTCAAATAGAATATATTTGGGTGGACATAAAGGAGGTCTATTCTATAACTCAAATCCATATCTTATAAAAAGCGAAGATGGATTTAATACAAGTACCACGATACTTGATGGAAATGTTTCGCCAAGTTTTATGAATTCAATTTTGAAAATAATCATATTAAACAATAATGGCTATGATGATATTAAGCTAAGTTGTTATAAAGGTTTAAAAAAGTTATTAAACAACAACGGGGATTTGCAAAATATTTATAATTTTCCTGAAGGTATGGCTGGCTGGCAGAATTTTAAACTTCAATTTTCTAATGATAAAACTGGTTTTGGTTATTGGCAATATGAATACCATAATAATATAGTAATAAAAACAACTGATGGAGGTTATAATTGGTTTACTGATCTAAATCAATATACAGGCCCGGTTAATTCTGAATTAAAAGATTTTAATGCTATAGGTGATATGTGTTTTTTACCTGATTGGGACGGTATATTTATTCAGAAAAAGTTAACGATCAATTTTAACACAATGTTTGATTGGCAAAGTAGCGGTCAGGGAACTATTTTTATGGATAATCTTGATAATGCCGGTATAAGAACTTTTAATACTTCTATTCCAAACCAATATTTAGCTGGTGGTTCCGCTTATATCTCTGTACCCGACTGGGAAATATTTAGAAATGACAGTACCTCAAGATTTTATTACTGGGGTGGGGATAATGGAAATTTATCACTTAATCCAACAGGGAATCAGCTTTATTACATTAAAGATGGCTCAATAAATGCCGATTATAAAACAAAGTTAAAATCAAACACTTTGGAGGCTCTTAAAAATGCAAACCAGGTGAAATCAATAAAAGATACCAATGGTGTAACAAATCTGATCTATGAATCTATGGGAGGTATATTCTTTACCCGGACTAAACCTGATGGACAGTTCAAAGCTGAAGAAGTGGTAAGTGGTACAAACGGGAATATTTACAATAGTAGTTTTGCTACTTTCCAGAACACAAACCCATACCTTTCTGAAATAAAAAGTAATACTGTTACTGTGAATGGTGAGAAAAATCTGGTCGCTTGCTGGGAACGCAGAGAAGGTAACAATATTAAAATATTGATCGCATATAGAGTTGTTGACCCACTGAATCGACCATCATGGTCTTTAATTGACTCAATAATAATAGAAAATGCACCAACAGACTTCAAATGTTCACCAAAGATTATGATATCAGGTCTTTACCCATACGAAACTAAAGCAATAACATATCTTAAACCTGCAACCGGTACAAATGTCATGCTCGCAGCAAAAGTGATGTTCCAAAATAACCCGAATCGTCCGGAACTGGAAGTTATACCAGGTACAAACTTACAAGAATATGCGTTAATTGCGCTGCCTTCAATGCCAGGGGCTTCAAATTTTACAATGCATTTGGCATACCGTGTTAACCAAATTGTTTATTATAAAAAGTGTTTCATAGGTTGGGATGGTCCGGGACCAAGAGTTTATAACCTCGAAGACCCTGTTTCAGTTTCTAATGAAAATTCTCGTTGGAGAGCTTCTCTGGATATTGCATTAAAAAATACAGCAAATAGTTCCAGTACTTATAATATGCAGCCTGTTATTACTTACCAGGGCAGGTATGATGTCAGGGTAATGATAGAAAACGAAGATGGACCGCCAATTGAACAGGCTGGCGCTTATTATCCTATTTATGTCAAAGAAAGATTATCAGGAGGTAACTGGAGTTCTTCTAATATCTCTTATAACGGCGGTTTAGATA
>JANPBV010000009.1:0-21699 GCA_031430615.1 Ignavibacteria bacterium
ACCAACTTCCTCAACTGCTCCTTAAATCTTTCCTTAGGGAAGAAATTCTCTTCAAGCTCATGCGCAAATGGTACGGGTGTATCAAGTGAACCGGAACGCATTACCGGCGCATCGAGGTATTCAAATAAATTCTGACCTATCCATGCGGCAATCTCGCCTCCTATACCGCCAAATAATGTATCTTCATGCAGGATAATTACTTTACCTGTTTTCTTAACGCTCTCGGCAATGGTTTCGTAATCCAATGGGAGTAGTGTCCGCAGGTCAATAATATCAGCCGAAATATCTTTCATGTTTTCTATTGCATTCAATGCCCAATAGACACCCATGCCGTAAGTTATAATACTCACATCATTGCCTTCGGTTTCATATCTTGCTTTGCCAAGTGGCAGATTGTAATAACCATCCGGAACATCTCCGCTTACACTTCTGTAGAGCGCTTTATGCTCAAAGTATAACACCGGATTTGGGTCTTCAATTGCGCTTATCAACAGACCCTTTGCGTCATATGGCGTTGCGGGATATACGACCTTTAGTCCGGGTACGTGAGTAAACCACGCTTCATTGCTTTGTGAGTGGAAGGGTCCCGCGCCAACACCGCCACCGGTTGGCATTCTGATAACAACATCAGCATTCTGACCCCAGCGGTAATTTATTTTGGCAAGGTTATTCACAATTTGATTAAACCCGCATGTAACAAAATCAGCAAACTGCATTTCAACCATTGATTTGTAACCTTTGATAGAAAGTCCTAATGCTGCCCCAACTATTGCAGATTCACAGAGCGGTGTATTCCTTACACGCTCTTTACCGAACTCATTGTAAAAATTCTCTGTGACCTTAAACACTCCGCCATATTCTGCAATATCCTGTCCCATCAACACAAGGTTATCGTGTTTATTCATTGATTCCTTCAGTCCGTCTGATACCGCATCTACAAAACGGCGGTGTGTAGTAGTTGATTTTTCAGCATCAACTAAGGTTTGCTCAAACGGAGCGTATACATCATTTAACTCATATGCAGTATCAGGAATTATCTTAGGTTCAGCCGAAGCTATATCAAGCCCTGATTCAATATCGTTTTTAAATTTTTCTCTAATTGACTTAATGCCTGAATCATTAAGTAAACCTTGCTCAACTAAATACGCTTCATAATTTTTCACAGGGTCCTTAACCTGCCATTTTTCGAAAAGCTGCTTAGGAACATATTTTACCCCTGATGCTTCCTCATGTCCGCGCATACGGAATGTCATACATTCAATTAATACAGGGCGGGGTTTTTTCTTCATACTGTTCCTGAGGGTTAATATCCTGTCATATACTTCAAGTAAATTATTCCCGTCTATTTGGTATGCTTCCATTCCGTAACCTATGGCTTTATCAACCAATTCTTTGCATTTGTACTGCTCGCTCACTGGAGTTGATAGTCCATACGCATTGTTTTCAATTACAAATATCACGGGCAGATCCCACACAGTGGCAACGTTCAGTGATTCATGGAAGTCACCCTCGCTTGTACCGCCATCACCGGAGAAAACCGCGGTTATTTTCAGATCATCTTTTCCTTTTTTAGGCAAGGGGTCACGACCCCTTGTTCTTAAAAGCTCTGCAAGCGCGATTCCATCAGCAATGCCAAGTTGTGGACCCAAGTGGCTTATCATACCTACTATATGATAATCATTGGTGCCATAGTGGAAAGAGCGCTCCCTGCCCTTAGAAAACCCTTTAAAGCTGCCCTGCAATTGCATGAAAAGCTTATCTAATGGAATGCCTCTTGAGGTGAACACACCTAAATTTCTGTGCATGGGAAGGATGTATTCATCAGGCGCCATAGCCATGGTAAGCCCTACTGATATTGCTTCCTGACCAATGCCTGAAAACCACTTACTTATCTTACCAAGCCTTAAGTTAAGCAGCATTTTTTCTTCTATCATTCTGGGTAGCAAAATTGCCTTATATAGCTCAAGCAGAGTTTCATCAGTATACTTCTTGCGGTTGAATTCCATTTGGGGTTTTAAGTTTTCCGTTGGATCTGCTTTCAGGTCATTAGTCTTGTGCATGAAAAAAATAAATTAATAATTATAAAAAAGGGAAGACATATTACGGCTTCCCTTTATGGAAAATTTTATTTGCAGTTTTATGCGGCAGGCGGAGGTGTAAATGTCCTGGCTGCGAATTCCTGGTCAATGAATAATAGACCCTCGCCTTTGCCGCCTATTATCTGCATTTTACCCAAAGCCTTGCTTGCTGATGATTCTTCTTCAACCTGCTCATCAACATACCACTTTAAAAAACTGTTTACCGCGTGATCGTTTTCTTTTATCGCCTCATCCATCAGGTCGTTAATTGATTTTGTGACCTTTACTTCATGCTCCAGCGCTTTTTCAAACACTTCCACCGGGGATTTAAAGCCAAAATCAGGCTTTGATATCTGCTGAAGCTCAACCTTACCTCCTTTATTAAGCACAAAATGGAAAATTTTCATTGCATGGAAGTGTTCTTCCTGCGCCTGCACGTGAAAATAATTTGCAATACCGTCTAAGTTCATTCCGTGGAAATATGCCGCCATTGAAAGGTATTCAAATTCCGAAAAGAATTCATTGTTCAGTTGTTTATTCAGTTCGCTCTGAAGTTTATTTGATAACATAAGTAGCTCCTTATTTAAATTGATTAAGCAAAATTACTAATAATATAAATCAGTTTAAATGTAAAAATGTTTCAAAATTCCGGTTATTTTCTTTAAAATTAGTAACTTAGCTAATTGTTAACTTATTTTATTCTAATATTATTACCACATTCACTTTTCACTATTTCACCATTTCCCTATATCACTATTTATACTTATCAAGCAGCCTTCTATCCTTCTTAGTGGGTCTGCCAATGCCCTTAAACTTGCTTTGGTATGATACTAATTTTTCGGTCTGTAATTTATCAAGCTCTTCCTGTGGAGTGATATCCAGCGCAAAGTTTTTTACGAGCGGAGCCGATACCCTTTTTTCGATCAGTTCAATAACTTTGTATGAACGCTTTACATATCCCTGCTGAATAGAAATTACCTCACCGATTTTAACATGGCGTGATGGCTTTACGCTTTTGCTATCGATTTTCACCTTGCCACCATCACAGGCATCCGTTGCAAGACTTCGGGATTTGAATACCCTTATGCACCATAAATATTTATCAATTCTTATAAGCTTATCCAATTTACTTTTTCTTACTTATCTCCCCCTGACAGGGGGAGAAGAGAAAGCACTAACAGTGCTTTCGAAGAGGGGGTCAAACTTACATACTCACCAACTTATTCAATTCTTTTCTCATTTCGTCAAATCGTTTTACTGCTGATTCAATGAATTCCTCATTTATCATTTTCTTCAATTCCTCTTCACCTGCAATATCAAACTGGCTGATCTTAAATGTCTGCTCTAAGCCTTCCTGCTCAAACTTCACCAAATATTTTTGGTTCCATAAAAATATCGTTATCCTGCACTTTGGATGATGTATTTCTGCTATTGTTCTCATTTTATATTATCACAGCTAAAATTATATTTACAATTGTAATTACAGCAAGTCCTGTAAACTGTGAAAAAACATGTCCAATCAGGAATAACTCAAGTATTTGGTCTATTAATTGAATAGTAAACACTTAAAAATATCGTATTTCTAATGGGAATTCAAGGATATAAGAATAATTCATTATTTAGTTTTTTCTCTTTTAACCCTTAACTAATCTCACTAAATTTGTAATTAAATTAAAGTTTATAGACCTGCCAGGTTTTGAAAACCTGGCAGGTCTGATTACTAAAATATTATGAAACTCACAGGCAATATTGTAGATGTTTTGAACAGGAAAATTTTTCCGGGAACGATTTCGGTTGAAGATGGGAAGATTAAATCAGTTACGCCTAATGATGGCAAGTATGATAACTATATCATGCCCGGATTTGTTGACGCGCACGTACACGTGGAAAGCTCAATGCTCATTCCATCGGAATTCGCAAGACTTTCGGTTCTGCATGGCACGGTGGCGACGGTCTCTGATCCGCATGAAATTGGCAATGTATTGGGAGTTGCGGGAGTCCGTTACATGATAGCCAACGGTAAAAAAGTACCTTTCAAGTTCTATTTCGGCGCGCCTTCATGTGTGCCTGCCACTTCGTTTGAAACAGCAGGAGCAGTCATAACCGCCGAAGATATCAAAAAGCTGTTTGAAGAGGACGGATTGAAATACCTGAGCGAAATGATGAACTACCCGGGCGTTCTGCATCGTGACCCGCTTGTAATGGATAAAATTAATATTGCGCACAGTCTGGGCAGACCCGTTGACGGGCATGCCCCCGGCTTAAGAGGAGATAACGCAAAGAAATATATCGAAGCAGGCATATCAACCGATCATGAATGCTTTACTCTTGATGAGGCATTGGATAAAATAAAGTATGGAATGAAAATTCTTATTCGTGAAGGCTCAGCCGCAAAGAACTATGAAGCATTGCACCCGTTGTTAAAGAGCCATCCTGATATGGTGATGTTTTGCAGTGATGATAAACATCCTAATGATCTTGTAATAAGCCAGATTGATGACCATGTCCGCCGATCAGTTGCTTACGGATATGATTTGTTTGACGTTCTGAATGCCGCTTGTGTGAATCCGGTTAAGCATTACAAATTGAATGTAGGTTTATTACAGACCGGCGACCCGGCTGATATGATAGTAGTAAATAATTTAACGGATTTTAAAGTTCTTGAGACTTATATCAATGGTAGGCTTGTTGCCGATTCAGGCAAATCGCTGATTGAAAGTGTCCCATCAGAAATTGTGAATAATTTCAATACATCAAGAAAACAGGTAAGTGATTTCGCGATAAACGGTGAAGATGACGGCGCTCCGGTTATAAGGGTAATAAAGGCTCTGGATGGTCAGCTTATTACCGAAGAATTACACGAACCGGCAAAGCTATTTGATGCTAAGCTTGTTTCCAATACAGATAATGATGTGCTGAAAATTGCTGTTGTATGCAGGTATAATAATGCAAAGCCTGGGGTAGCTTTTATCCGTAACTTTGGACTCAAGCGCGGAGCAATTGCCTCCTGTGTAGGGCATGATTCACATAATATTATTGCAGTCGGTGTTACTGATGAAGATATCTGCAATGCAGTTAATGGTATCATAGATTATAAAGGCGGTATCTCAGTTGCATCCAGCGGAAATGTAGAAGTGCTGCCACTGCCTATAGCAGGTATTATGACAAATGAAGATGGCTATACGATAGCTGAAAAATATACCCGGCTTGATGCAATGGCTAAAGAGCTTGGCACAAAGCTCCACGCGCCGTTTATGACACTATCATTTATGGCTCTGCTTGTAATTCCACAGTTAAAGCTAAGCGATAAGGGTCTTTTTGATGGCAAAAAATTTGAGTTTGTTGATCTGTTTGTATGATTAGGTATAAAAATATTTTAAATAGCCACAAAGACTCTAAGACTCAAAGTGATATTTATTAATATATAGTAGCACGGACATTCCTGTCTGTGCATAATTAAATTAACAATTACGGCAAAGAGATATCATAAGACCTTCCTTCCTGCCTGAACTGCCGTTTCGGCAGGCAGGCGCTAGTGCTCTGTAAGGCATACAAGTATAGCTTTTGAAGTCTGAAAAGCGTTAAATTTTTACTGAGTAGCCCGCTCATTAGAGTAGGGTCACGAATTACCCCCTCTCAATCTCCCCCTTACAGAGGGAGAAGAGAACACAACGAAGTTGTGTTCGAAGTAGGGGTGTTACAATTATATTCCAAATATTTACCCTCGTTGTTGGTCTTGTGACCAACAACTATATAAAATTTGCATACATTCAGCATAAATAACATAGAATATTCCATCAGACTCTTTGATCACTCAAAAGATTCTGTCATTGAGCTTACTGACCTTCTTCACCGCGCATACAAAAAACTTGCTGATATGGGACTGAATTTTATCGCAACATTCCAAAGTGTAGAATACACGCAAAATTATTTTAAAAAAGGGGAGTGTTATGTTCTTGTATCAGGTGAGAAACTCCTTGGAACAGTATTTTACTATACTTCTATATGGGATGATGTACCCGATATTTATAAATTAAGTGATTCTGTTTTAATTGGCAAATTTGCTGTTGAGCCTGAATTGCAAAACAACGGGCTCGGTTCAAAGCTAATGGATTTTGTTGAATCACATGCCAAATTAAATAATAAGAAAAGAGTAGTTCTTGATACATCCGAAAAAGCATTTCATCTTATAGATTATTACCAAAATCTCGGTTATAAATATATTCATCATTGGCAGTGGCATGATGTAAATTACAAAAGTCTAATATTAAGCAAAGAACTCTGAAATTTTATCCTCAGAGCACAATGCATAATTCTCAATTTGATTCAACAACTTTTTAACTTTAAAACATTATAACTTTCGACAAAATTGTACATACCAAAACATTTCGAAGAAAAAGACAGACGGCAGTTAGTTGAATTCATGAAGGAGTATAATTTTGCCACTATTGTTAACTCCGCAAAGAAAAGATATTGGGCAACGCATATACCATTTTTAGTTGAAGAGTTAAATGGGGATTTGATATTAAGAGCGCATATGGCGAAGGCAAATCCGCAATGGGCAAATTTCAAGGATGATGAAGAAGTACTTGTGATATTCCAGGAGCCGCATTCATACATATCACCTAAGCTTTATGAAAACAAAGTGAGCGTGCCAACTTGGAATTACATAGCTGTTCATGCATACGGTATTCCTAAAATACTGCCTTCAGTAGAAGAAAGGGTATCGCTGCTTGAGGATACATTTAAGGTTTTTGAATCATCTTTTAAAGATGTGTGGGAAACTTTCCCCGAAGATTATAAAAATGAGCTTTTAGATGGTATTGCCGCATTTGAAATTAAGCTCACAAATATAGAAGGAAAGTTCAAATTAAGCCAAAACAGGACTGAAGGTGACAGGGAAAGGATAATAAGTAAACTTGATAGCAAAGATAATAAAGTTAAGCAGGATATTGCAAAATATATGAAGAAAAGAAGTTAGAACCTCGTAAACTATTGATTATTCAAGTATTTAAGTTATTTTCCGCCTAACGTTTTTAAGGTATTCCTACAAAACTTTATTTAGTTTATTTTAGGCAAAAGAAAAACTAGAAAAATATTGCAAACAGCAAATTTTGTGGAGTATAATATGGCTAAAAACAATCAGCCAAAAACAGTTTTAGCTTCAAATAACACATCAATTATATCTGTTGCTGAATCTTTGTTAAAAGATGCAGGCATAATATATTCTGTGAGCTTGAATGGTATTACCGAAATACAGGTGACTGGAGATGAAAATATCTTTAATGCCAGAAAAATATTGATTGATCTGGAAGAACTTGATTTTCACGACGAAAAATAATTATTATTTAAGTTGATTTATATTTAAGTTTAATAAATAAGTTTTTAAATTACAGCGGAGTTTAACTCCGCTTTTTTTATGCCCTCTTTAGCATAATAATTTTATTGTGCATTAAAAATTAATCAAAAATATGAAAAAAATTCTCATCTTAGGCGGCACCGGATTTGTTGGCAGGATACTGACAGAAAATCTCATTAAACAAAATACCAATCCCGTACTTTTCAACCGCGGGAAGCGTACACCCGGAATATTTCCGGAGCTGAGACATATTACAGGTGACAGGTTGAATAAGGATGATATAAAACAAATAACAGGCGAGAACTGGGATGTTGTAATTGATTTCAGCTGTATGTTCCCGGTTAACCTCGATGAAATTACAGATATGTTAAAAGGTAGAGTTGGCAGATATATATTTATATCCACTGCAAGTGTTTACCCAATGGATGACCCTGCATTTTGGATTTCACCTGTAAAGGAAGATGCTGATACTCTGCCGTGTACCCCTGAGCAGAAAATTGACCCCGAAGTAATGCCTACTTATGGACAGAAAAAAGCTGAATGCGAAAGGATCTTACTTGGTAAAGATTGGCTTGATGCTGTAATATTCCGCCCGGGGTTGATTTACGGAAGGTATGATTATACCGATAGGTTCTATTACTGGCTCTATAGAGTATATAATAATTCTAGAATATTATTGCCCGAAGGCGGCAGGGAAAAATTTACTGCTACATACAGCGAAGATTTTGCTGAATTAATAAGGTTAACAATTGATATTGATAAACACAATAAAGTATACAATGCCAATACTCATTCACCAGAAACATTGAAGAGTTATATCAATAATGCCTCGATGCTACTTTGTAAATCGCCTGAGATGGTGAGTGTAAGTAGTGATTTTATTGAGCAAAATGAGCTTCAGCCATGGGGTGACCTGCCGGTGTGGGTTGGAGCGCTTGATATGGCAATGGATAATTCCAAAGTTCTAAATGATTTCCCTGTATTTTTTCACACATTTAAAGAGAGCCTAAAGGGATGTGTTGATTATTATTCATCGTTAGGATGGAAGGCGCCAATTGCAGGTATATCGCTTGAAAGGGAACAAGAGCTCATACTAAAAGAATTATCCAGGAATTGATGATTATTATAAACCTGGCAGGTCTATAAGACCTGCCAGGTTTGATTTTGTTTGTGTCAGGTCCTTAGACCTGACAATTTACAAAAGACTTATCATAAGACTTCAAAAGTCTGTAAGCTATCTTTAAAATAATAATATTCTTTAAACTTAGTTAAATCGGCTAAATATTATAAGACCTTCCTTCCTGCCTGAACTGCCGTTACGGCAGGCAGGCGCGGTGCTCGGTAAGGCATACAAGTATAGCTTTTGAAGTCTTTTAATGAATTTACCCCTTGACAAATATAATATTATCAATTAACTTTGTACTGCAAAGTACTTTCTAACTGAAATTAAATCAGAGTATAATGGAGCCAAACAGCGCGGATAATAAAAATATAGAAACGAGCAGCGAACATCTGAAGAATTTATCAGAGATCAGAAGTCTGATGGAGCGTTCATCCAGTTTTATATCGCTTAGCGGACTCTCGGGAGTCAGCGCGGGTGTCATGGGATTAATTGCGGCGTTTATTCTATATAGCAGACTTAACCCGTTCCTTAATTACAGAAATGATGTTTATGTAACCGCAGATAAAAGGGAGGAGCTTATTATTTTCGGTATAGCAGTTTCCGCAATTATTCTGCTTGTAACATTTGCATCGGCAATCTTCTTTACTGCAAGAAAAGCTAAAAAAAGCGGATTGCCTGTTTGGGATGGTTCAGCAAAGCGGTTAGTGGTAAGCCTTTTCATACCACTTGTAACAGGTGGAGTATTCTGCCTTATCTTAATTTACCAGTATTTTGACTGGCTTGTATTGCCATCTATGCTTGTATTCTATGGACTTGCATTGTTGAACGCAGGGAAGTACACTCACAATGAAATTAAATGGCTTGGTTTATCTGAAATAGCTCTTGGACTGACTGCTATGCTTTTCCTTAGTGATGCTATTTACTTCTGGGGTGCCGGATTTGGTTTACTTAATATCCTGTACGGAATGGTAATGTATTTTAAACATGAAAGATAGCAGTGATTATCAGATTGCAGATTATCAGATTATCAGATTATCAGATATAATATTATAGATATAAAAGCAAGAGATGAAGTAATTGAAAGATATTCTAGTAAATATAAATAAGCTGTTTGAAAGCAAGATAAGGCTTGGTATAATGTCAATGCTTGTTGTGAATGATGTGGTTGATTTCAATTCACTAAAAAGTCACCTTGATGTAACAGACGGCAATTTAGCCAGCCATGTTGCTTCACTTGAAAAAGCAAAATATATAAAAGTAAATAAATCATTCATAGGGAAGAAACCTAATACTACATATTCAGTTTCATCCGCTGGAAGGAGAGCATTTAACGAACATTTAGACGCATTAGAAAGGTTAATAAACAGCAGTCTTAAAATTAATTAATTCAATTTCTGCTGTTAAAATTTAAAATTGAAAGCATTATTAAATATTCATGGATTCATAAGTAACACGAGCTATACTAATATTTCTCTCTTTGTAAAGGGAACTTCAATTAGCGCTGTTAAGTATAAATTAAACAGGATAAAATCTCAGCAAATTATCACATGTTTCATTGGATCAATCACTATTCACTTAAAGCTATGTTCAATTCCTGCATTAACAAAGAAATCTAATTATCATATAAGGAGAAATGTTTAATGTATAAGCCGCGGTTCCTGATAACAATAATACTGCTTGTTCTATATAATTTTTTTTTCTGGTCAGAAAAGCTAGGAGCTAACATCTTCATTTTCTTTTCATTGGGAATAGTTGCAATGCTATTTATGAATGAAGAAAATATAAAAAATAAAAATGTAATTGTATCAATGCTAGCCGTGCTTTATTCAGTGGCTATGGTAGTATTTGTAAATTCAGGTTATTCAAAGTTTGCATCATTTGTATGTTTTATGATATTTACCGGTTTCATTCACCAGCCGCAGCTAAAGACTGTGTATAACGCGATGTTAACAACCGTAAGCAGTTTTGTAATTTTTCCGTATAATGTATATTCAGAGCTTAGATTTGCGGCTTCAAAGTTCAGAGCTATAAAGGTTATCTTTAAATTTGTAAGGCTTGCCTTAATACCAATAATGTTCTTTGTGATATTCTACGCAATTTATGCTTATTCAAACCCCGTATTTAATTCGTATTCAGTAAATTTCTGGGATTCAATTGGAAAATATCTATACGATATATTCTTACATTACCCTGTCCTCAGGTTTTTCTATCTTCTTCTTGGATTAATGCTCATTATGGCGTTTATGTATAACCGGAACATTAAAGCATTTGCTGAGCTTGATAATTCGTTCCATGAAACTCTGCAAAGAAATAAAGTATATAAAGTCCATTCACGTACCAAGCCTATTTCCAAAGTACATTTAATGTACACAATGTTCTCATACAGGTTCAAGTTCAATTCTCTTAAGCTTGAAACAAAAATGGGAATAGTTCTGCTTGTAATGATGAATGCTCTGCTTTTGCTTTTGAATATTATAGATGTTCAGGTAACGTGGCTTGGGTTTGAAGTATCTAACATTGATAATCTGGCATATTATGTACATGAAGGCACATATTACCTGATATTCAGCATTCTGCTTTCAATGTCAATACTGCTTGTCATATTCCGTGGCAGCCAGAATTACCTCGGTTCAAATAAGGTTCTCAAATTCTTAGCATTTGGATGGATATTACAGAATTCATTTATGGCGGTATCTTTAGTACTCAGAAATATTTATTATATCGATTATTATTTTGCCTTATCATTTAAACGCATCGGGGTAATGATATTTATTCTGTTAACACTCTTCGGACTCCTGACAATGGTAATAAAGATATATGGAAAGAAAACAACTTTCTGGCTGTTTAAACTAAACAGCACCGCTGCAATTGTTATGCTGCTTATTATGAGTTCATTCAGTTGGGATGTAGTTATTGCTGAGTTCAATCTCAAGAATCCGGCAAAAGATAAAATAGATATAGATTACCTCTTAAGGCTTGATGACGACGCCTTGCCGATACTTGATAAGCGCAAAGATGTTCTTGATAGGGAGTTTATGAAATACAATTTCATGTTCAGTGAATATGATAATGGCTTGGAAGTTTTGGGTGATCGTGTGCGCAAATTTGAAGCTGAGCAAAAGAATTACTCATGGCTCTCGTGGAATCTGCCGGATAACCGGATCAAGGAATATTACACCCGGAACCCTGTTCCTGATATCTTTATTAAGAAGAAAGTAAATGAGTTCTTCAAAAATAAATCAAATGAAAAAAATGAACCCCTGGAGATTGTCCCCCACAGAAGTAAAGATAGTATAAATGATAATAATGCAAGGGATGTGCGTGAAAAGGAACCAAAAATTGATAGTACACCAAAGCTTAATGCAGCGCCAAAACAAAAGTGATGAAAACTTGTGAGTATTTTGACAAGGTAACTTTTTCAGGATTAGTATTGATCATGCCATCAACAATTATAGTGCTTTCAATATTACTAAGGGCTTTGAATTCAGAAGCTCTGTTTGGTGGTTTATTTGATATAAAAGAGATTTTGAATCCATATACTGTTATGAATGTTGCATCACTTCTTTCACTCATCATTTGCTTTACGGATATTGTTAGAATAAACAGCAAAACAACTAATGGTTCAATTGAGGAGAGATTCATTTATCAGAAGAGCTTTCTCGATCTTGCCATCATATTCGTAAACATTTGTTACATAATATTCATTTACCTGTATTATGACCTAATAAAGTTTGGCAATATACCGGTTGGCAGAGATTAACAAAAAAATTCAATAAACTCATAAAGGGGATGTTATGAAAACAAAAATAATATTATTCAGTTACATGCTGGCTCTCATCATTTTCGCGCAATGCTCAAGCAACGATAAAACGCTTGCTGTTGGCGAAAAAGTTCAGCATGATGATTTCTTCTATTCTGTTGAAAAGGTAAGCAACAGTAATACTATTGGCGATAAAAAGACAAACGGTTTATACTATATCGTCACATTTAAAGTACAAAATGATGCTAAGAAAGTTGACCATGAATGGAAAAATGATATTTCCTTTGTGACAGATGAGAATGGAATAGTATATGAAAACAATATTGAATTGCAGAAACTGCTGAATTCTAGAAGCTTATTTGGATTTAAAGAAAGCTACTCCACTAAAGCAGGAGAAAGCGAAACTACTGAATTCATATTTGATATTCCGTTAACCGTTAAGCAGCCTTATTTAAAATACAGGGGTGATTTCTTAATGGGCGATATGTTTGATGGCAACCAGTTCAAGAATTCGAAAATAAAGCTGTTTTGAAAAAAGTATTCTGCTGCTTAATTTTCTGTTTTTCTTGGAAAAATTTTATTAAATTTGTGGAGAATTAAATATTGCAGTTATGGACTCCACAAAAATAACATCAATCAGTATGGGCAGCATTTACGCTGAAGATTATGATGACTCATTCAGGTTCTACAATGGCGTGCTGGGACTTGATGACTACAGCCCAATGGGAGATAAAGCATGTTATTTCAATATTGGTAAAGAGCAGGGAATGTATCTTGAAGGCGGCTATGAGGCACCGGAATTTGGTTTTGATAATGCAAAAGCATCATTTACTTTCCAGGTAGGCTCTATATCAAAACTTTATGCAAAGCTCAGAAAGAATGCAATAAGAACGATACAAAAAGAACCCATGAAAATGGCTGAAAATATCTTCTGGTTTCAGTGCTTTGATCCATCAGGGAATATTATTGAATTTGTAGGAGGTGAGTGATTTCTCGTGTCACGAATACAGGGTTGTTTTAAATTCAATTTGTTCTATTATGTTATCCTGTATTGTTTATTCTATTTTCTAATTTCGTGGTACGAGTATTTTGAAAAAGTAACAGCCAGACTACAAAAGTCTTTTCATTCCATATAAATCCCTTAAAACTTTATATGAACAATTTCTTTCAGGTATCATCAGACTTTTGTAGTCTGTATTTAAAGATTGATTATCAAAATAATCCTTAAAGGTATATTATTATTTTCTCATAAATTCATAAAAAATATTCGTTCCACGAAACTGGTTTCTATAAAAATTGAAGAAGAAGACCAATTACAAAATACTATAATATTTATTAGTAAATCTATTCGTGGCACGAAAATAGTCTTGTAAGCATCAGGCTGTTATACTCTGAGAGTTGAATTTATCTCATAAAAAAACCTGCCAGGTCATAAAACCTAACAGGTTGGGTATAAAAAAATTAATATTCCCTCCCCTTCGGGGAGGGTTAGGGTGGGGTCACAACTTTGCATCTATAAAATACGGCAGCATCTTGCGCCATGATGGCCAGTCATGTGGAATATCATATCCCCACAAATCAAGCTCATGGTCAATCCCTTTTTCATTCAGCACATTGCTTAGATTCTTCGATGCTTCTGGATTTTCATAGCTGCCCTGTCCCGTAGTAATATAAATATGTTTCTTACCTCTTATCTGGTTCAGAACATTCTCGTCGCTTAAGTTCGAAAGATAATCAACCGGTGAATTGAAGTAAACATTCTCATCAAAATAGCCTTTGGAATAATCCTTCAGGTCATATGAACCGCTCATGGCAATTGTACCTTCAAACAGATCCGGTCTGCGGAAAAATGTATTTGCCGCATGAAGCGCGCCGAAGGATGCCCCGGTAGTAATTATCCGGACATCATCACCGCATATCTGCTTTATGAACGGTACAACTTCATTTGCCACATACTCATTAAACTGTTTGTGGCGTTCTGATTTATATTCAGGATTGTTCTCATCATTCAGCCAGCTTTCGCTGTTAATGCTGTTGATCGATATCGCTCTTACTTTCCCGTTGTTGATATACGGTGTCAATGATTCGATTAAATGGAATCTTTCATACTCAAGATAATCTGCGGCAGCTGTCGGGAACATCAAAAGAGCATACTGATTGCCTGTTCCGTAAACAACAGTTTCCATTTCTTTGTTGAGATTCGGACTCCACCATTTGTGAATTTCTCTTTGCATATTATTGTTATCTTTAGATTTGTTTTCAGGTGTGAAGTTACAAAATTACTGATTTTTAGGGCAAGTTAAAAGTCCTAATACACAAAATAATCATATCATTACCCTAAATTATTTGGCATAGTATATGAAGTAACTTATTTTTATAATTAAATTAAATTATAGCAAATTTATTGATTTTTTGACTAAAAAAGTAGCTTTTTAGATAATATTTAATAAAAATTTATAATGGGTAAAAAAGAGAAATCCGTCAAAAGCACTTCTACAGGTGCAGAAAAAACCGAAAAGAAATTAAAAAGACTTCAGGGTGAAATTGAAGATGCCAGAAAGAAATTTATCAAGATTGTTTCAAAACAGGCTAAAATGGATGTTGATGATTACATACTAAAAGATAGGGAAGGCAAAGATGTTAAGCTTTCTGAAATGTTTTGTGATAAAGAAAACCTGGTGCTCATTCATAACATGGGTAAATCCTGTTCATACTGTACTCTTTGGGCAGATGGCTTTAGCGGTGTAACTTATTTCATGGAAAAGAAAGCGGCATTTGTACTTGTATCACCTGATCCACCCGAAGTGCAAAAGGAATTTGCTGATTCCCGCGGATGGAAATTCAAAATGTATTCAGGCGCAGGAACAACGTTCATAAAAGATATGGGTTACTATACTGATGCAGGTTCATACTGGCCCGGTGTTTCAGTATTTCATAAAGATAGCTCGGGGAAAATTACACGCATATCAAAAGATTTCTTCGGACCAGGTGATTTTTATTCCAGCCCATGGCATTTCTTCGACCTCCTTCCTCAGGAAAAAGAAAGTAAGGAGAAATAATCTTGGTTTTACCAACTGAACTTAACAAGCTTGCTCTGGATTTCCGGGAGATGAAAAACCAGTCATCTGAACTGTTCAGAAAAATAACTGATAAGAATTTTAATACAAGACCTGAGGGCGGCGGATGGTCTGCAGCGGAATGTATAGATCATCTAATTGTGACAGGTATTGATTACTGCGACCAGTATGAAAATGCCTTGCGAAAAGTCATTGAAAAAGATTTGAAGTTAAATGGTGAGCTTAAATATACATGGTTCGGGCAGAGGTTTATTAATTTTGTCGAGCCTCCAGTGAGGTTTAAGGCAAAAGCTCCCAAACGGTGGAAGCCTGATTCAGATATTAACCTGAACAGGGCAGCAAAAGCATATCAGCAGCTTCAGGATAGATACATTGACCTTATTAATTCATCTGCAGGGTGGGATATTTCAAAAGTAAGGCTTCCTTCACCTGCTACAAAGCTGATTAGGTTTTCCGGACTTGAAATACTTGCAATAAATTCCGCGCATCAGAGGAGGCATTTCCTTCAGGCTAAAAAAGCGTTGAGTGTAAAATAAATATAAATTTTTTAATCAATTCAAAACCTGTGTGGTTTTTGAAACCTGACAGGTTTATACAAATTTTTCTAAGGAGAATAATTTATGTCAATGAGCTCATTTAATTTTAAGGAGTGGATAGAAGCGAACCGCCATTTACTTAAGCCGCCTGTTGGCAACAAATGTATGGTTGATGGTGACTTAATTGTAATGGTGGTTGGGGGACCCAATTCACGGAAAGATTATCACTATGAAGAAGGCGCTGAATTTTTCTACCAGATAGAAGGTGATATAGTTGTAAAAGTAATTGAAGACGGTAAACCGAAAGATATTCATATTAAAGAAGGAGAAATGTTCTACCTGCCGCCAAATACACCGCACTCACCTCAAAGACCCGCTGATACTATCGGTTTGGTTATCGAACGCAAGCGTGATGAAAAAGAGCTTGATGCATTCCAGTGGTATTGCGAAAACTGCGGTGAAAAGCTATATGAAGAATTTGTTAAGCTTGATAACATCGTAACCCAGCTTCCACCAATATTTGAGAAGTTCTGGGGTGATTTGGAGAAGCGCACCTGCAAAAAATGCGGAACTGTTATGCAGCCGCCTGTTAAAAAATAATTACGAATTAGAAATTAGAAATTACGAATTGGAAATTAAAATAGTTAACGTTACCCCTCAAGATGCGCTTGCGATAAAAGATAACTGCACACAGGCTGAGCTTGGAAGTAAATTCGGTGAGCTTTATGGTGAAATTGGTAAGTATGCAGCAGATCATTCAATTAAGATGAATGGCTACCCATTTGGAATATATCGCGCATTTTCTGCTGAGAATGTTGAGCTTGAAGCCGGCTTTCCGGTTGAAGGCGCGCCTAAAGGTGAGGGAAGAATTTACTTGATGCAGACATATGCCGGAAAAGCTGCTATGACAACATTTACAGGTCCGTACGAAAAACTAAATGAAGCCTGGGGTAAGTTCGCAAAACTGGTTGATGATGCCGGGCATAAGCTGGCGGGATCCTGTTTTGAGGTTTATATAACTGACCCTGAAGTTGAGAACGACAGCTCTAAATGGATAACGGAATTATATACACCCATAGAATGAAAATAGATATTCACACTCACATACTTCCTGAAAACTGGCCTGACCTGAACAAAAAATACAACACTCACGGTTTTGCGACAATTGAGCACCATAAACCATGCTGCGCAAAGATGATGATAGGGGATAAGGTGTTTCGTGAAATCACCGATAATTCATGGAGTGAAGCTAAAAGGTTGACTGAATGTGATGATCATAATGTCAATATGCAGGTGCTTTCAACTGTGCCTGTTATGTTCAACTACTGGGCTGCCCCAGAGGCTACTTATGATCTGGCAAGGTACTTGAATGACCATATAGCGGGAGTTGCGCGTGATAATCCTTCAAGGTTTATCGGACTCGGTACACTTCCAATGCAGGATACGAAGCTTGCGATAAAAGAACTTGAGCGGTGTATGAATGAGCTTGGTCTTGCAGGCATTGAAATTGGTACGCACATACATGGTAAGAATCTTGATGATAAAGATATTTGTGATATTTTCCAGGCATGTGAAGAAATGAATGCCGCTTTATTTGTTCACCCCTGGGATATGCTCGGGCGGGACAGAATGCCTGAATACTGGCTTCCATGGCTTGTTGGTATGCCCGCTGAAACATCTCTTGCAATTTGCTCAATGATATTTGGCGGTGTATTTGAAAAGTATAAAAAATTAAGAGTATGTTTCGCTCATGGCGGTGGGTCGTTCCCGTTTTCAATTGGCAGGATTGAGCATGGATTTAATGTAAGACCTGACCTTGTGCAGACAAAAAATAAAATAAATCCACGGAATTACTTAGGTAAGTTTTATCTTGATTCCCTTGTTCACGATGAAATGGCTCTTAAATTCCTTATTGACCTGATCGGGGAAGACAGCATTGTTATGGGCTCAGATTATCCGTTCCCATTGGGTGAGCATTCACCGGGAAAACTTATTGAAACAATGGCTGAGCTGAATAATGTTGTAAAGGAAAAACTACTGTGGAAAAACGCTGCTGAGTTCCTGGGAATAAATAAACTAATACAGAAAATGTATAGTATCTGAAATTCTTAAGTAAAAAAGTCCCGGGCACAAAACGGGACTTTTAGACTAATTACTTTTTGCCTTTTGCCTTATTTTATCAGCACCATCTTCTTCATATCGGAAAATTTATCAGATTCAAGCTTATAATAATAAATTCCCGTAGCATAATTTGCAGCGTTGAACTCAACTTCATATGTTCCTGCGCCAAGCTCTTCATTTACTAACACAGAAACCTGCTGTCCAAGTGAATTATAAACAGAAAGTTTAACGTTATTTCCAGTTGATGGGATATCAAACCTTATCTTTGTTACAGGGTTAAACGGGTTAGGGTAGTTTTGTGAAAGCGAAAATTGATTTGGGATTTCATTTGAAATCGGTTGGATACCTGTAAGTTCATCAAGCGGTCTTCTCCAAACGCCACCATTAGATGTACCGGCGAATATGTAATTATTTATTATGCACAAAGCATTTACGGTAAGATTACCTAAACCCTCATTTCGTTGTTCCCAAATTGTTCCGTTATTTGTAGATACATAAACGCCATTATTTTGTTGGGTTCCGGCAAAGATATTGCTTCCGTTTACAGCTAATGAAGAAACATTTCGATTATTTAATGAAGTTTGAGTCCAGCTTATGCCGTTATCTGTAGATACATATACTCCATAAAAACCTCCAGTTCCGGCAAAGATAGTATTTCCGTTTACTGCTAATGAGTTAACACTTCGATTATTTAAAGAAGTTTGAGTCCAGCTTGTGCCGTTATCTGTAGATAGATATACACCATAAGATATAGTTCCTGCAAAGATAGTATTTCCGTTTACAGCTAATGAAGAAACATCTCGATAATTTAAAGAAGTTAGAGTCCAGTTTGTTCCGTTATTGGTGGATAAATATACACCAACAGGATTACCAGATCCGGCAAAGATATTACTTCCGTTTATCGCTAATGAACGAAATTGACCACTTAAAATTGGAGTCCAGTTTGTGCCGTTATTTGTAGATAAATATACACCATTAAAAAATGTACCGGCAAATATATAATTTCCGCTTATTGCAAGTGCCTGAACAGTTTGATTAATTAAAGAAGTTTGTGTCCAGCTTGTGCCGTTATTTGTGGATAGATATACACCTTGACCCGAAGTTCCCGCAAAGATATTATTTCCGCTATATTCCAACGACCCCACACCCACATTCCCCATCCCATTTGACACTTGCACCCATTGGGCATTCGATATTTGAACAGACAGAATGCATAAAAGAAATGTGAGTAATATTGTTTTCATTTTTGTTTCTCCCTTTACTTTTATTTTTAAGTCTTTGTATAACATTTTGCACGCTTTTGTAATAACTGTGTTCTGGTCGGCTTTCAACATTAACTGCATTTTATCAATCAGTTTATGGGTTGACACATTCAGTCTGTAGCCCTTGGAAGTCTTTTCAGTTTTATTTTTTAAGATTAAAACCATACTATTGTGCATCCTCCGTGCAATTTGTGTGCACAATAATAATTTTTCAGGTGCCCCTAAGCAAAGATACTTTTTTACATTTGTTACGTAGTTTCTCAATAAATATTAATTATGCGATGGACAATCTTGCTTTTTTAGTAAATTTTAATACTTTATCTTTGTTATAAGTATTTAACTTATTACGGTAAAAATGACTATAATAAAAAAAAACAACCTCACAAAAATGCTTTCAACATTCACCAAAAACGAGATGAAGTGCTTCGGAAAGTTTGTGGCTTCGCCGTATTTTCAGACAGAAAGAAATTTAACTCCGCTTTATTCATATCTGAAAAAATATCATCCTGCATTTGATTCAAAGCATCTTTCGGAAGAAAAAATTTTCTGCGCGCTGTATCCTGAAAAAAAATTCGAACCGAAAAAATCTTCGCTGATAATCAGGGTTTTATTTTCACAGATGACGAACCTCGCGAAGAAGTTTTTGGCATACGAACAGTACGAATCAGGAGAATTAGAGTATGAATTCAACAACAGCATTGCAAGAGCTTTCGCAAACAAAAAACTTGTGAAGGATGCGTTTCAGTCAATCTTGAAGAATTCAGACACAATGGTCGCTCACGATTTTCCGGAAGTTTACCATGAACGGATCAGTACTAACAACTGGCTGACGCACTTATCGGTGATGACAGAAAAGCCAAAAGATGCTTTTAATAAGTATGAAAAGAATAATATTCTGTATATATATGCATACATGATTAGCAGTCTTGCTAGTTTTTTGAATAATAATTCCGCTTACACGAATAATGATTTTTCTTTCAAGGGGTTCAAGCTGACGAAATCATTTGTCGAGGGATTTGACCCGCAGCTATTTGATAAGGAATGTGCGGATGATGGGTTTGAGACAAAGAACATTACTCTGTTTAATTACTATATCATTAAGTCGCATCTTGATGAGAACGACAAAGAAAACTTACTGAAGGCGGCTGAAGTTTGCTATAGATTTTTTGGCAACGTTTCACGAGATGTACAAATGAGCACCTTCATACAATTATCCAATGGTTTCTACATAAGGAAGCATCTTGACAGAATCTACTCGGTTAAGGCGAACGAACTCGTTGACTTTGCCTGGAGCAATGGACTATTGACCACCCAGAAAGACGGATATCTGGATGTAAGAGCGTACGAACAGGTATTAAGAATCAAAGCATATTTGTTGAATGCTCAAGAGCTGAGACAGTTTATAGATACTTACCTTGAAAAGGTAGCACCCCAATATAAAAATGATTTGAAAAATTTTTCGATGGCGCATGTTTACTTTAAGGAAAAATTATTCGATAAGTGCCTTGAATTTACGTCGAGAAGCGATTCCCTCTCGATTGGCACTAAGAATGCGAAGTACGAACTCAAGATATGCTCATTCTATGAGCTGAAATTTTATGAGGAAGCGTTGTATGCGGCAGATTCATTCAAGCATTACATAAGGGAGCATAAAGAAATAGGTCCGATAATGTGGGAAAGCAGCATGGATTTTATCAAGAGATTCAGGACCTTAATGCAGCTTAAATCCGGGAAAAAAGATATTATACCCGAAAAGATTCGTGACACCGAGAAATATACAATTTTCGGGGATTGGTTTATTGAGAAAGTAAACGAACTGCAATAATTAAAAGCGGGCTATAAACCCGCTCTATAAATAATGATACTATCACTATTTCACTATTTCACATTTCGCTATTTTATTAACACCATCTTCTTCATTTCAGAGTACTTGCCTGTTTCAACCTTATAATAGTATATTCCTGAAGCCAGATTTATCGGGCTGAATTCAACTTCATATGTACCTGCGCCAAGCTCTTCATTTACCAAAACAGAAAGCTGCTGTCCAAGTGAACTATAAACTGAAAGCTTTACGTTATTTCCCGCAGTTGGTATATCAAACCTTATCTTTGTAATTGGATTAAACGGATTGGGATAGTTTTGATGTAATTTATAACCATACGGAACATTTGTATTTATCTGCTGAACCCCTGCAATGTTGCCTATGTTGTGGAATGTAACAGTGTTATTTCCTGAATTCGGCACGGCAAGTGTATCCATAGTTTTATTTATGAAAATATCCGCAGGATTGCTTAAGCCGCTATTTATGACTATTGCCACAGGTAATGTGAAATTTATATCATACCTTAATATTTTTGCAGGTGCGGGTGACCATGACGAAATA
>JANPBV010000010.1:0-4941 GCA_031430615.1 Ignavibacteria bacterium
ATTTCCTGCCGGACCGTAAAAATGTAACCAAGCAGTAATGCGCTGAAGAGAAACTTTTCTTTTTTGTAAAGTATCAGGAATGTAACTATACAAAGCGCAGTGAATATTTCTGAATATGACCTGAACGATAAGTCAACAAACAACGGCTGAGTGCCAAGTAATAATGCGCCTATAATTGCAAATCCAACTTTATATGTTTTTATAAGGATGTACGTCATATATACAGTAGTAGCCGCAATAACTGAATTAAATATCAAAACTGCATCATAACTAATCAAAGCAGGCAGCACCATAAATATCTTATACCCGGGTTTTGGACCGTTACCCAATATTGCCCAGGGGTCTTTCCAGAAATTAAGCATGTTAATGTATTGCGCAACTTCATCATCCTGGTAGAACCCAACTGCTATTTTCCTATAGGAATAATATAAAATAGCCAATATTGGAATAATTAACCAAAAATATTTGGAATATTTGGTCTCAAAGCCGGATTCACTATAAGGAGTGTTGAGAATAGTTTCCTGCTTTTTCGTAATATTTTCTACAGTCTTTTTCTTGCTCATAAAAAACAAATATATACAAGCGGGTGCTAAAATTCTATTCATTTTAAAGAATATAGAGTTTTTGTATTTTAGAGCAATTATCTTGTAAAAACATATATGGCTAAATTAAAAAAAGAAGATCCTACTATAAAGAGGCTTGAAGATATTGAAAAAGAAATTGCTGAATTAAGCAGTGTGCGTGATGAGCTTAAAGCTCACTGGCTGCTTGAAAAAGAATTGATATCCGGCATCAGGAACATGAAAGGGGAGCTTGAGAACCTTAAAAACGAAGCTGATAATTTTGAAAGACAGGGTGATCTTGCTAAAGTTGCTGAAATAAGATATGGTAAAATAATTGATCTGCAAAAAAAGATCGGAGATGAGTCAGATAAACTTGCTGAACTGCAAAAGAAACATAAAATGCTGAAGGAAGAAGTTGACTCTGAAGATATTGCGGAGATAGTTGCCAAATGGACAGGCATACCGGTCTCGAAAATGCTGGATAGTGAAAGAGAGAAGCTCCTTCACATTGAAGCGAACCTGCACAACAGGGTAATAGGACAGGATAAGCCATATCCGCAGTTGCCAATGCAGTGAAGAGAAGCAGGGCTGGGTTGCAGGATATGAACCGTCCAATTGGCTCATTTATATTTTTAGGAACAACGGGAGTTGGTAAAACTGAGCTTGCTAAAGCGCTTGCTGAATTTCTTTTTGATGATGAACATAATCTTATAAGAATTGATATGAGCGAGTATATGGAAAAATTTTCAGTAAGCCGTTTAATTGGTGCACCGCCCGGTTATGTTGGATACGAAGAAGGCGGTCAATTAACAGAAGCCGTTCGCAGGAAACCATACAGCGTAGTATTGCTTGATGAAATTGAAAAAGCGCACCCTGATGTATTTAATATTCTGCTGCAATTGCTTGATGATGGTATCTTAACTGATTCACAGGGCAGAACAGTGAATTTCAAAAATACAATAATAAT
Organism: Ignavibacteria bacterium; assembly: GCA_031430615.1. Taxonomy (GTDB): domain Bacteria; phylum Bacteroidota; class Ignavibacteria; order Tepidaquicellales; family OLB5; genus OLB5. Next base: position 1,531 of record JANPBV010000010.1, read on the forward strand.
AATGACATCAAACTTAGGTTCTCATCTGATACAGGATGAGCTCCTTACCATAAACGAAGAGAACAGGGATGAAATTCTTGGCAGGCTTCGTGAAAAGCTGTTTGAACTGTTAAGACAAAAGATAAAACCGGAAATTTTAAACAGGATAGATGAAGTTGTTATGTTTAAACCGTTAATGGTGGATGAGTTAAGGAAAATTGTTGATATACAGCTTGAGCTGATACGGAAAATGCTCGCTAAGAATAGTGATATATCCTTAACCGTAACAAACGAAGCTAAAGACTGGCTTGCAAAAATTGGGTATGATATCACATTTGGGGCAAGACCTTTGAAGCGAACTATCCAAAATCATATCACCAACCAGTTATCTGAAAAGATATTATCAGGCGAAATACTGCCCGGTGATAAGGTTGAAGTAGGAGTTGGCGATGATGGTAAGTTCATTTTCAGGAAAACATAGTTAAATACAGATTAGGGATTTTAACAGTTATTAGATATTGAGTTTTCTGCTTGTGTCAGGTCCTCAGACCTGACGCGTCATTCAACGAATGACTATTCCTTCATATTCCAATCAATTGAACCATAAATTAATTTTATTTTTGCAGACTTTGTCTGCATGTCAGGTCTGAGGACCTGACATAAGCAAAATTTTAGGATGAATTTTACAGAGGCTTTTAAAGTTAAATATTATTAAAATCGATTAAAGCCTGATTTTTTGAATTTTTAATCGTTTTATATAACATCGTATTAAATTACATAATATAGTATAATATCATAAAGTACAGTTTTAGGTTAAAATCGATAATTTAGAAAAGCTGGTTGTCATAAAAAAAGGTAATTTAAAATCCCTATCCTACCTAATATAATATCTTAGCTTGGGAGTTTACCATAATTCTGTACGTTGACATTAACTATAAATTCAGCTATATTTGTCTTCTGTACTGATAAAAATCAATCGTTTTTTGCATTTTTCGTTAATAATAATAAAATAGACCACAATCTAATCAGGATTATATTGTAATGGCATTAAGAAAATTAAAACCGAATACACCAGCTACCAGATTTTATACAATTTCTTCTTTTGAGGAAATTACAAAATCCACACCGGAAAAATCGCTGTTAAAGCCTTTAAAGAAATCCGGCGGTAGAAACAACACTGGAAGAATTACTTCAAGGCGCAGGGGCGGCGGACATAAAAGAATGTACCGCGTTGTTGATTTCAAAAGAGATAAAACGGGTATTGAAGGAAAAGTTGAAGCTATTGAATACGATCCTAACCGTTCAGCCAGAATTGCGTTAATTAAGTATTCAGATGGTGAGATTACTTATATTATTGCTCCTGATGATCTTAAAGTTGGAACAGTAATTTTATCAGGAATTGACGCTGATATAACAGTAGGCAACACATTACCTCTTGCAAATATACCTCTTGGAACGTTCATACATAACTTAGAATTAAAGCCCGGCAAAGGCGGACAGCTTGCCAGAAGCGCAGGCAGTTCATGTCTTGTTGTAGCTAAAGATGAAAAGTACACACAGGTTAAACTTCCTTCAGGTGAAGTAAGAATGATATTAAATACCTGTAAGGCTACCATTGGTGTTGTAAGTAACCTTGAGCATGAAAACATTTCTTTAGGTAAAGCGGGCCGCTCAAGGTGGCTTGGCAGAAGACCTAAGGTAAGAGGTGTAGCAATGAATCCTGTCGATCACCCAATGGGTGGCGGCGAAGGTAAAACCTCGGGCGGCGGTCATCCTGTCAGTCCATGGGGATTACCAGCAAAGGGTTATAAAACCAGGAAGAAGAAAAATGAATCAAACAAATTCATAGTAAAGAAAAGAAAGTAATTTTAGAGTAAATGCCAAGATCACTTAAAAAAGGACCGTTTATAGATCCAAAACTTCTTAAAAAAGTTGAGGAATTAAATAAAGTAAATCAAAAGAAGGTTTTAAAGACCTGGTCCAGGTCAACAACTATAACACCTGATTTTGTTGGACATACTTTCGCTGTTCATAACGGAAATAAATTTGTTCCGGTTTTTGTTTCAGAAAACATGGTAGGCCACAAGCTTGGTGAGTTTTCTCCAACAAGGATATTCAGGACTCATGCAGGCAACAGGAAAGACGACAAATAGTCACCCGGAATTTATTAGCAAGCAATACTACAAATTTTTATATAAAGAGCAGGATTAATATTAAAGTATAATGGAAGCAAGAGCAATAAAAAGATATATACAGAGTTCACCCAGAAAAATGAGATTAGTTGTAGATCTCATCAGGGGTATGGCGGTTAATGAGGCATTGAACATTCTTCATTTTTCCCCAAAGCACGGCTCGAAAGTTGTTGAAATGACTTTGAGGTCTGCTGTTTCTAATTTATCCAATAAACTGGAATCAGGCAGGATAGAAGAAAAAGATATTATTGTTAAAACTGTTTATGTTAATGGCGGTCCTGTCTTAAAAAGAATGCTTCCTGCTCCGCAGGGTAGGGCATACAGAGTAAGGAAACGCTCAAATCATTTAACAATAGTGGTTGCTGAAAAAGAGCAGAAGTAGAGATTTTTATTTATAGTTTAATTTTAGATTTACAATTACCAAAAAAATAATTTTTATATTTAAAGGGAGATTCCTTTGGGACAAAAGACACATCCGGTAGGTTTCAGACTCGGGGTCATAAATGGCTGGGATTCCAGTTGGTATGACGATAAAAGCTTTGCTACAAAGCTTATGGAAGATAATATGATCCGCGGCTATATCAAGAAAAGATTTGATAATGCCGGGATATCCAAGATTGAAGTTGAAAGAACTCCCAAGAAAATTACATTAACAATTCATACTTCAAGACCCGGTTATGTTATCGGGAAAAGCGGCAAAGAAATTACGCATCTCGAAGGTGAATTGAAAAAAGTTACCAATAAAGATATAAAGGTTTTAGTAACAGAAATAAAAAAACCTGAGCTTGACGCGCGCCTTGTTGCAGAAAATATTGCAAACCAGATAGCAAACAGAGTATCATACAGAAGAGCGATTAAAACCGCTATTGCTTCGAGTATGAGAATGGGCGCTGAAGGAATAAAAGTTTACGTTGGCGGCAGGTTAAATGGCGCTGAAATAGCAAGAGCAGAGCAGTTCAAAGAAGGCAGAATTCCATTACAGACATTAAGAGCGAATATTGATTATGCAAGTCTTCCCGCAAATACTATTTACGGCAAGATTGGTGTAAAGGTTTGGATTTGCATTGGCGATAAGCTGATCAGGAAATAATACTTTAAACGTATATTCTAGAATTATTTTTGTTTAGGAGAGTATTTTTATGGCTTTAATGCCAAAAAGAGTTAAGTTCAGAAAAGCGCACAGAGGAAGAAGAGCCGGTAAGGCAACGCGTGGATTTACAGTTTCTTTCGGAAATTTCGG
>JANPBV010000011.1:0-5454 GCA_031430615.1 Ignavibacteria bacterium
TATAAATGGTCTTATTTTCATAATAACTTAACTTTTCTGCTTTAAAATATTACAAAATATTAAACATATCAACCTCAAATAAAAATCCCTTACCTTTTCGTGCCACGAATAAAGTATTCGAAAAATTAAGATTATTCAATATTTCAAATTTTCATTCAGCATTAATAATTCTAATTTCGTGGAAACTGAACTCAAAAACGAGTCAGGAAAACCAGTCAGGCGATTATCTTTTGAAATATACAGCATTGAAGTTGTGTCAGGTATACACCCGACGCCACAATTGAACATTCATCCGATGACTCTATGTCATCGGATGAATGACTTTTCTCAAAAAAAAGCGACCCTTACGAGCCGCTCAAGAAATTGTGAAACAATTTCGAAGTCCCGCTTTCCTGCCTGCCGCAGGCATGCGCCGGAATGACAAACTAAAACAATAAAATTTCACGTCTCTCGTTTCACACCTGCCTTGCTGAACGAAGTGAAGAAAGGTTTAACATTTCACATAACTACACTTCATAATACAAATGGAATTCATACGGATGCGGTCTGAGCGCCATTGGCTTAACTTCGTTCTCTATCTTATAATTTATCCATGTATCAATTAAATCATCAGTGAACACGCCGCCTTTTTTCAGGTATTCGTTATCATTTGCCAGATGTTCGAGTGATGATTCCAGGTTATCGGGGGCCTGCGGGATTTTCTTCAACTCTTTGCTGCTCAAATGGTATATATCCATTTCCATTGCTTCACCCGGATCGATCTTGTTCTGAATACCATCCAAGCCCGCCATTAACATAGCTGAAAACGCAAGGTATGGGTTTGCAGTTCCATCGGGACAGCGGAACTCAATGCGCTTAGCTTTAGGGTTATCGGAATACATCGGTATCCTGATAGCTGCGCTTCTGTTACCCTTTGAATATGCAAGATTAACAGGCGCTTCATATCCGGGCACAAGACGTTTGTATGAATTTGTTGTCGGATTAGTTAATGCCAATAATGATGGTGTGTGTTTCAGCAGACCACCGATATAATATAAAGCCATCTGGCTTAAGCCTGCGTATTTATCGCCGGCAAACAATGGTTTTCCGTTCTTCCAAAGACTCTGGTGTGTATGCATACCGCTGCCGTTATCGCCAAATATCGGTTTTGGCATAAATGTAGCGGTCTTGCCAAAACTTCTTGCGGTATTTTTTACAATGTATTTGAACATCATCAGCTTATCAGCGCATTCAAGCAGCGGGCAGAATCTGTAATCAATTTCAGCCTGACCGCCTGTTGCTACTTCATGATGCTGAGTTTCAACTTCAATCCCCGCATTTAATAAATGCTCTACCATTGCGTTGCGGATATCGTTGGTGCTGTCAGCAGGCGGCACGGGGAAGTACCCTTCTTTCATTCTAATCTTATGACCAAGGTTCTGTTCAAGCTCTGTGCCTGTATTCCAAAAACCTTCGCGTGAATCAACTTTATACCAACTGCTGTATTCATTTACATTATAAGCAACATGATCCAGAATAAAGAATTCAGCCTCGGGTCCGCAGTAAATTGTATCGGCAATTTTTGTAGAGAGCAGGTAATCTTCTGCTTTCTTTGCTACATAACGCGGGTCACGGCTGTAACGCTCTTTCGTTGCTGGAGTATAAATATCACATATCATTGAAAGGTTCTTAGTAGCCATAAATGGATCAATGTTTGCTGATTCAGGTACAGGAAATACAAGCATGTCTGATTCATTAATTGACTGCCACCCTCTTATTGAAGAACCGTCAAAACCCAATCCTTCTGTGAATACTTTCTCATCAAGGTTCCTTGCGGGAATGCTGAAGTGCTGCCACTGTCCCGGCATATCAGTAAAACGGAAGTCTATCATTTTAACGTCATGCTTTTTTATCAAAGCGAAGACGTTTTTTATAGCCTGCTGATTTGCTGCCATAATAATTTATTCTCCTTTAACCCAAAAGAATTTGGGATATTATTTAATTATTTATCTATGTATTCTTTATTTCCTGTAGTTCTTCAGGTCAATTGCAAAAGTTTCTTTATGTGATGAAAGCGCAATTGATGTGCGCGTTGAGCGTACACCTTTCCATGATTGTATCTTAGCAAGAAGCTTCTCGAGTGATGACGTGTTTTCAGTCCTTATCTTAAGTATGTGCGAGCCGTCCCCGGTTACTGAGTGGCACTCAAGCACTTCGGGGGATGTCAACGCATGATGAATAAAATCTTTGTAATGCGTTGATGAATCACTTGCGACAAATATGAATGCCGTAATATCTTTACCAAGTGACTTATGGTTAAGTTTTGTGATGAATGTTTCAATGACACCAAGCTCTTCAAGCTTGTTCATTCTGTCAGTTACCGATGGCAGCGAAAGTCCGATCTTTTCGGCAAGCTCGTTTCGTTTCATTCTTGCGTTAACCTGCAAAAATTCCAGTATCTTCAGGTCTGTTTCGTCTATTGTATGCATAGTTTTTATTTAATTGCCTTAATTATTAAGGTATTTTGGGGATTTTACTTTATTTTATTAGGCAATTAGCATCATTTACCTGCAAATATAAAGTAATGTTTTTAATTAGTCAATAGTAAATTTTACAATTTTTTTTATATTTAATGAAAGGGGTTGCTCTAAAGTGGGTGGATGAAGATGGCTCTTTGAAGTATTTAAACCTGTCAGGTTTTTACAACCTGACAGGTTTTGTTATACTTACACTAAATCAGTATCTTTAAAAAAGAAAGCAATTTCATTCTTTGCATTCTCCGGGGAGTCTGAACCATGAACAATATTGCGTTCAATTGAATCAGCGTACATCTTGCGGATAGTTCCTTCATCAGCATTTGCCGGGTTTGTAGCGCCAATCAGTTTTCTGAAATCAGCTACAGCGTTTTCTTTTTCCAAGCAAAGCGGTATAACCGGACCCGATGTCATGTATGCAACAAGCTCACCATAAAATGGTCTTTCCTTATGCACATCATAGAATTTCTTTGCTGAATCTTCACTTAACTTTATGAGTCTCATTCCTTTTATATCAAATCCTGCATCTATAATATGCTGGATAACTTTCCCCTGTATCTTTTTATCAAGGCAGTCGGGCTTTAAAATTGCCAGTGTTCTTTCGTTCATTCTTTTATGTAAATATAGATTTATTAATAAGTTATTTTATAATTATTATACTAATTTATATAGTTTTTATGATTTATTAAATTCATTAAAATTTACCCCATTAATACTAAACTTTTCTCATATTTTGGGAAACAACAGATGATAATTTTCCTGAAACAATCAATTTACATCGATGTATAATTATTAACTAAACATGATATAAATGCATAACCTGATCTTAATTTCGCTTTTTATATTTTCATTTGTTTGCTCCAGCGGGGATAATAAAAATATGGGCAATGATCCCAAAAAAGAAAATAAAACCGGCGATACAAAACCCGCGGATATCAAGCCGGGTGATGACCTCAAATCTTACCAGGCTATAGTGCCTGTTATGGAAAAAATGGAATGGGCATTCGGAAGAAACTACAAACCATACACACCTACTCTTGAGGATGTTCAAAAAGCCGAAGATGTTCTTTTGCAATGTTTTAACAAAGAAGTAACCGGCACAGCCAACCCCTTCTTTGGCAGAAAACTTGAGGATTATAACAGGCAGTTTGTTGGAGGAGAGTTAGAAGGCGGAGATAAAGTGATATGGATAAATTGCTTTTGTAAAGCTGAATCTGAAACCATCAAAAAATGGAAGACTGAAATAATTATGGTAGCCGATGGCGGAAATTGTTTTTTTCACGTAAATGTAAACCTGAAAAGAAAAGAGTATTACGGACTTATGGTCAACGGGTATCCGTAAAGAACAAAACCCGGGATATTTATGGTCTCTTATCCCATGGTTTTACCACTCCAATAATAGTTTCATCAAGATTATTCTCCAGGGCATCTATTACACCCCTGGCTATCTCATTATTGCTCAGCCACCTGGAATTATTCATTTCAGTAATAAATCCAAGAACTATTTTGTGATAACTGATATTACTAAAGGCCCCGAAGCCTGGGCTAATACCTGAACTATTTACCAAAGGATCTGAATATGTACTGCCAAGCAGCTCAAAAAAATCACAGTGTTCTTCAAAATCGTTAAGAGTTTTTGCTGCAACAACCGGTGCAAGCGGGGCAGTTGAATGTATCCAGCTTACTGCAAGTGAAATGCTGCCATGCTCCATTACGGCTTGATTTATAGAATCTCTTAGCGCTGTGTAATTGCAGTAATCAAATTTAAGTGAATTTATTTTACCGGCATTGTGCAGTGCCAAAGCTTTTAGATTCTCAAATCCTGAACTGCTTCTTGCAATTACCGATACTTTTTCATACTTCTTCAATAATTCAAGCACGACTTCTGAAAGCATTCCGGTACCGCCAATCACCAGGGCGTGTTTCAACTATCAAACTCCATAAACTCAATCCTGTTACCAAACGGGTCATAGAATGAAAATCTCTTCCTTCCCGGTATTTGAATCTCCTCTTTTATCTCAATATCATTCTGTACAAGATGTATTTTTATCCTGTTCAGATTCTCAACAACAAATGCAGGATGAGCTTTCTTCTTTCCCTGATTAAAATTCTCTTCAACTCCTAAATGCAGCTCAATATCACCCGCATGATACCATACACCACCATTAGGCTTAAGCTGTTCCGGCTTTTCTATTTCAGTTAATCCAAGAACGCCTGTGTAGAATTTCCTGACAGCCATTTCACCATCTTTCGGAATAGCAAGCTGTACATGATCTATCTTATTGATTTTTATCGGCATAATTTGTGTAAATCTATATTAATATTAATTTCGTATATAAAATTGCAGTATCCCCCGATTTAGATTGAAGACCGGTAATTTAATACCGGTCTTTTTATTCAGGGGAAACTGTTAATCTGCAATTGCTTCTGTTTCAATTTCAATTAACATATCAGGGTGAATAAATCCTTTTACTTCAACCATTGTTGCGCAGGGTTTAATATCCTTAAAAAATTCCGCATGAGCCCTGCCTATTTCTTCCCATTTACTTATATCAGTTACAAACATCCTGTTCCACACAACATTTTCCAGTGAGCTTCCCGCTTGTTTAAGATATTTTTCAATTTTCTGAAATATATATTTTGTCTGCTCATATGCATTCCCTATTCCTATAATATCGCCATTCTCATCAACAGAGGTTGTGCCTGTTACCATAACACGGTTCCCTGCTCTAATAGCCCTTGAATATCCAACAATGTCTTCCCATTTCGCGCCGCTTGATATTTTTTTGATTTCCATATATAACAAATTTGAATGAAAATTTTAAAAACAAAAATTCATTTTTTATCCCCTCAAATAAAAATGCGGAACCGCTCATTTGCTATTCCGCATATTTTGTGATGACGTCTATATATATTTGTGAAAATCTTTATTTACCGGTTA
>JANPBV010000012.1:0-11418 GCA_031430615.1 Ignavibacteria bacterium
ATACATTAATAAATTTGAAAGTGATGTGGAATTAGAATTATCGGATTTGCTTTCAAATAATTTTATAACTGTATCAAGTGTATTAATGAAAAAAAATGCAATTGAAAAAGCCGGTTTTTTTGAAGACGGTCCCGATACAAGAGCAGAGGATTATATATTGTGGTTAAGTTATTTAAATGACAGGACGAATAGAATAAGATATATAAATAACCCAACTCTAAAATACAGAATACATGATAAAAATTGGTCAAATAGTACAATAACAGATTGGATTAGATTATTACAAAGAACAATAGATATTAGGTCACCTTACCTTAGTAACACCGATGATAAGATCAGAAAAGCTGCCAGAGCTGGTTGTCTTTCCAGTTATTTATTGCTTGCTAAAGCGGCTTTCAAGAATAAAAAAATTAAAGATTCAAGAAAATACCTAAGAAATGTTTTAAAAAATTATGATGACCGAAAAAGTTTGAAGTATTTGAAATATAGTCTTGGTTACGTGTATATAACGATGCTCAGTTTTTTAAGAAAATAAGTTTTATATAGGACTAATCTATTATATAGAAAATTTTATTATAGTATTTGCTAATCAATATTTAATTAATCTAAACAGCTAAAAATGTTATACAAATTAAAAGCTTATCTCGCTAAGAATAATTTACTTAGGAAGTTTTATAATAGAATATTTAAAAGGGAAAAAAGTGAAAAACCGGACATCAAACATGAGCTTATTTCTAAATATACAGCTAATAAATCATTTATAGATGTAGGCTGTATGTGGGGAGTTCATGGTTATTTTTCATTCCTTGCAGAAGAATTAGGAGCTAAAAATGTGGTTGCATTTGATATCTATCAAGCTACAGAGGAATTTGAAAGTGTTAAAAGTTCAAAACAATCAAATGTAAAATTTGTACAGGGAGATATTAATTCGAGAGATTGTATTAACAGCCTGGGTAAGTTTGAAGTAGTTTATTGTACTGGGCTTCTGTATCATGTGCCTGATCCTTTATATACTCTTACTAGATTAAGAGAAATATGCAGTGATGTTTTGATTTTGGGAACAGCTGTAATTCCTGAAATGAATGGAATTGAGAATGCAGCTGTTTATTACCCTTATTTGAGTGAGTCTCAAAGAAAAATTTGGGAATTACATCAGGGCAGCCAATTAGCAATCACTGAACCATTTGATCCTAGTCAGGGATATGGTAACTGGATTTGGGGGTTTAGTTCTTCATGTTTGGAAGCTATGATCAGAAGTGCAGGTTTCTCAATTCTTGAAAGACATTACGGTAAATTTTATTCTTTTGTTGTCTGTAAACTTTCTAATGAGCCTTTTCTTGCTGTTTCAGGTGATTGGTCAACCCCAGATTATGCTGAAAATGTCTCGAAATACAAGTATTAATTGTTCCGGTGTTTTCATTTGTTCGGATCTAATGTTTCATGAATTTTTTAGAAAATGATTGAATATGCAGAACTTTAATTTTATTGGTCAAATTAATTTATATTTAACAACTTAGTTATTATTAATGCAAAAAAATAAAGTAAAGAAGATTTTATTCATTACTCACAGTTATGCGATGACAGGCGGCGCTGAAGATGAATTTGAAAGATTATTGAAATATTTTGCATCAAAAAAAGATCTTTATGAAGTTCATGGATTGTTTCCTAAAGGAGAAAGATCTGTAATCTATGCATCCTATTGTACACGATTTGGATACTATAAATATGGTCACCTGCCTGTAATTTATGAAAGTATTCTAAGCTATATAAAATATAATATCAAGTCTATTATACAGATTTTTCAAGTTATTAAATTTGCGTATGGGCAAAAGTATGATTTGGCAGTTGTGAATGTTGTTGTTCTATTATGGCCTATCATTGCTGTTAAATTATTATTTATCAAGGTAATCGTTTTTGTCAGGGAAGATATTTACCCGGTATCATTAAGACATTTTATTTATAAACTATTATCTTTGATATGTTCATACATTATTCCCAATTCTTATACTAAATTAGAGGATTTTAAAAAAGTAACAAAAATTAAAAATATACAGAAAATATATCCCGCAATAGAAGAAATAGATGTTCCCGAAATTGATGGACTCAAAGAGAAAATAGGAATCGAGTTATTTAACAAACTTAGTATTAAAAAACGTTTCCGTTTCATTAATCCTGCTAGAATTCTTGTTAAGAAAAATCAACTTTTGATATTAGAGGCATTAAATGAAATTAAAAAAATATCTCAGGACTTTTTGCCTCAAATCGTATTCCTAGGCTATTATGATGTTCACTCTGCATATATGAAATCTCTTTTGAAATTTATAAACGATAATGATCTTCAAGAGTACTGTGTGTTTCTGGGAGAATTGAGCAAAGATTACTTGTATAAAGTTTACCAAATGGTAGATTCAGTGATATTAACATCATTGAGTGAAGGTATGCCATTAGTAATGGTGGAAGCATTTCGATTTAGAAAACCTTTTATTTCAACAAAGGTAGGAGGAATACCTGAAATTATCTTAGACAGGAGGAATGGTATTTTGGTTGATTTTGATCCTAAGCAAGTTTGCAGTAGTATGCTGGATTTAGTAAAAGACAGTGAAATGTATACATTAATTCAACAGAATGCTTATGAGATTTACGAAAAAAATTTTAAGCTGGATTTGGCGCTCAAAAGTACGGAAGAGATTTTTCAAACAGTATTAAACAGTTCTAAATAATTTAATTTTTGTCTTTCTTAATAATACAGTTTTATCGAAAATTACTTTACATTTATTATCCGTTCAGGATTGATTTAGTTAGTAATTATCATATTTTAGTCACAGCATTAAAAAATTGATGAAACTTTTAAAGAAAATAATAAGAAAAATCTCAGATGGTATTTTTTCAATTTTAATACCATCTAACTTCTATTTTAAACAATCAGGTTACTGTCCATGCTGTGAAAAAGATGTGAGTTTTAAAGCAAAAGACAGCTGGTTAAGAGATAATTTCATTTGCTCTAGTTGTCATTCTATTCCCAGAGAAAGAGCCTTAATGGTTACAATTGAGAAATATCTGCCCAACTGGAAAGAACTAAAAATTCATGAATCTTCTCCTGGCGATAAAGGCGCAAGTATCAGGCTTAAGAACCAATGTGTAAATTATTTGGCTTCTCAATATTATCCTGATGTAAAATTTGGCGAAATTGTGGGAGAATTTAGAAACGAAGATCTTGAGAATCAGACTTTCGATGATGAAATATTTGATCTTGTTGTTACACAGGATGTATTTGAACATATTTATGAACCAGCCAAAGCATTCAAGGAAATAGCAAGAACTCTTAAAAAAGGCGGCTGTTATATTTTTACAGTACCATTAGTAAATAAATTTAATGCTACAGAAGTTTGGTCTCACAAAGATGAGAATGGTAAACCAATTTTTTTGTATGAACCCGAATACCATTTAAATCCGGTTGATCCGAATGGTTCACCTGTAACTATGCACTGGGGTTATGATATAGTTGATTATATTCGTAATAGCTGCAAAATGGAAACTACAATTGAATATATTGATAACCTTAATATGGGGATTAGAGCAGAATTTATTGAAGTATTGGTTTGTAGAAAAAATTAAAAAATAAAAGTATTAAAACTCGAAAAAATATTCTTTAATTTATGATTCTTAATGTCTAAACCACGAATAATAACTTTTTATTTACCTCAATATCATCCAATTGCTGAAAATGACAAGTGGTGGGGGAAAGATTTTACTGATTGGGTAAATGTAACAAGGTCAAAGCCAAGATATAAAGGACACTATCAGCCGCAACTTCCATCAGAACTGGGTTTATATGATCTGATGAATGCGGAAACGCGTATTGCTCAGGCTGAACTTGCAAAGGAGTATGGTATTTATGGGTTTTGTTATTATCATTATTGGTTTAACGGAAAAATGCTTCTTGAAAAACCCTTTAATGAAGTTTTGTCTTCAAAGAAACCCGATTTCCCTTTTTGTTTATGCTGGGCAAATGAAAATTGGACAAGAAGGTGGGATGGGCTGGATTCAGAAATATTGATGGAGCAAAACTATTCAGAATATGATGCCGAACAGCACATGGAATGGCTGGGAAAAGCATTTATAGATCCTAGGTATATCAAAATTAAAAACAAACCTATTTTTTTGATCTATAATGCCAACGGAATTCCTGATTTGAAGACGATTATTAGTAAGTGGAGAACGGAAGTTAAGAAACAAGGCTTTGATGATATTTATTTATGCTCTGTGAAAAGTATTCATAATCGCATTGATGATAAAGAAGCAATTAATATTGGATTTAATGCCGTAGTTGAGTTTATTCCTGGGACTGAAATGAACATTCCCCGAAAATTATCGGGTTTACCAAGATATTATCTTTTTAAGATAATTAATAAGTTTATAGAAATAACAAGAACTGAAAATATTTTTAATAAATTACCCATTACTATAATTCATGATTATGAAAAATTTGCACAAATGAATATTCAAAAAGAAAATTACCAAACAAAGACTTTTCCTTGTGTTATTCCAAGCTGGGATAACAGTGCTAGGAAAAAAATATCAGCTTCAATACAAAATAATGATCCTTTAATATTTAAAAAATGGTTAACGAATTCAATATCCAAAGTAAGCAACTATGATAATGAAGAAAAAATAGTTTTTATTAATGCATGGAATGAATGGGCAGAGGGCTGTCATTTGGAACCGGATAAAAAAAATGGAAGATTGTTCTTAAATGCTGTATCAGAAGTACTCAAAGAGAATCAAAACTAAATAGTTTTATTATATTTTTATTTTAATATTATTATCATATGAAAAAAGCACTAATTACAGGCATTACGGGACAGGATGGCTCTTACCTAACTGAATTATTATTAAGTAAAGGTTATGAAATTCATGGTATACTTAGACCAGCTTCTATATTCACTACGGATAGAATTGATCATTTGTACAATAACCATGAAATTAAGGATAAGAAATTATTCCTGCATTGGGGTGATATGACTGATTCAAGTAATCTCAACAGGATTCTTGATAAGGTTCAACCGGATGAAATATATAACCTCGCTGCGCAAAGCCATGTTAAAGTATCATTCGATATACCGGAATATACAGCTGAAGTTGATGCTGTGGGTACTTTAAGATTCCTCGACGCTATCAAGGAACTTCAGCTTAAAACCAGGTTTTACCAGGCATCAACCAGTGAGTTATACGGTAAGGTAGCTGAAATACCACAAAGTGAAAAAACCCCCTTTTATCCAAGGAGTCCATATGCTGCCGCAAAATTATATGCTTATTGGGTAACAGTTAATTACAGGGAAGCTTATGATCTGTTTGCATGCAATGGAATATTGTTTAACCATGAATCACCGAGACGAGGTAAAACATTCGTTACCCGTAAGATCACACAGGCTGCTTCTAAAATTAAACTGGGTTTACTGGATAGATTATATCTTGGTAATTTAGACGCTAAACGTGATTGGGGATATGCACCGGAGTATGTTGAATCAATGTGGCTTATTTTGCAGCAGGATAAGCCCGATGATTATGTTATCGCAACTGGAGAAACACACACCGTTAGAGAGTTTTGTGAACATGCTTTTGGCGAACTTGGAATGACGCTTGAATGGAATGGCATAGATGAGAAGGAAACAGGTATTTGCAAGGAAACAGGTAAAACTGTAGTAATGGTAGATGAAAAATATTACCGTCCAACTGAAGTTGAAATACTAATAGGTGACCCGACCAAAGCTGAAAAAATATTAGGCTGGAAGCCAAAAACAAAGTTTGAAGAACTGGTAAAAATTATGGTCAGAGCTGATTATGATTCCATTAAGAAAGGTAATGAATAATGGAGTTGGATGCAAAAATCTATATTGCCGGTCATAAAGGATTGGTAGGTTCTGCTATACATAGAAAACTAATTTCTGAAGGATATCATAATATCATTACTGCTCAAATAAATGAACTCAATCTAGTTAATCAGGCTGATACGTTAAAGTATTTTGAACAGAATAAACCGGAATATGTTTTTCTTGCAGCCGCAAAAGTAGGGGGAATTCTTGCTAATAATAATTATCCCGCTCAATTTATTTATGATAATGTAATGATCGAATCAAATATCATACATTCTTCGTATTTAACAGGGGTCAAGAAATTGCTTTTTCTGGGCAGCTCTTGTATTTATCCAAAATTTGCTGAGCAACCCTTGAAAGAAGATTCTTTGTTAACAGGGATACTCGAGCCAACAAACGAACCTTATGCAATTGCTAAAATATTAGGCATAAAAATGTGCCAGTCATATAACAGGGAGTATGGTGTAAATTATATTTCAGCAATGCCTACTAATCTGTATGGGATAAATGATAACTTTGACCTGAATAACTCACATGTTTTACCTGCCCTGATAAGAAAATTTCATGAAGCAAAAACCAATTGTGATAAATCAGTTACTCTATGGGGTACAGGCTCTCCATTCAGGGAATTTTTATATGTGGATGAATTAGCAGATGCATGTTTGTTCCTGATGAAAAATTATAATTCTCCCGAGATAATAAATATTGGAGTTGGCTCGGATATCACCATAAAGGATCTTGCCGAATTGGTGAAGAAAGTAGTTTCATTTGAAGGTGATATAAAATGGGATTCCTCAAAACCTGATGGAACTCCAAGAAAATTAATGGATGTTACAAAGATCAACTCTCTTGGCTGGAAAAGTACGCTTACACTCGAAGAAGGTGTAAAGCTTGCATATCAGTGGTATCAATCTGCGCTTTCAAAATAAATTAAGTATTAATGACACTTAGCATAATTATTGTAAATTATAATGTTTATGATGATCTGATAAATTGTTTAAATAGTATTAAGAAAAATATCCGTGATGTAGAATATGAGATTATCGTTTTTGATAATAATTCTGCGATTAGGGATATAGATAAAATAACATTTGATTACCCGGACATAATTTATATTAAACTTCCTGAAAATATTGGTTTTGCAAAGGCTAACAATTTAGCTGTAAAGAAATCAAGCGCTGAATTCGCTCTTTTTTTAAATCCTGATACTATAATAATAAATAATAATATACTGAGAATTGTTGAATATTTGAAAAATAATAATGGGGCAGGCGCATGTGCTCCAATGCTTCTTAACGACGATTTCTCATACCAATCTTCAACAGGTCCGCCTATGGGGCTAAAATATGATTTCTTAGAAGCACTAAACCTTATTGGTGTTTCAAGAAGATTTCAAAAAAATAAATACCTGAAGGATATTAATAATATATTTGAAGTGGGGTGGGTTAGTGCAGCTTGTATGTTAATTAAAAGAGAGGTATTCAATAAGGTAAATGGATTTACGGAATCATATTTTTTGAATTATGAAGATATAGATATTTGTTATAAACTTAATAGTATTGGATTAAAGAATTATTATTTCCCTGAATATAAATGTGTGCATCTTGATCACAAAAGCTTTAACAAAGATTTTGAATTATTGATTTATACAAGATATCTCAGTCGTTTGGAATTTGCAAAACTGAACTATAATTTTTTTCAAAGAATAATCTCCAGATCTTTACATATTTTTGGTATAATAAGCAGGGTTATACTTGTAAATTTTCTTTACTCAGGGATTGAAAGAGCTTCAAGAAGGTCAGGTTATATTAAGTCCCTTAAGAAATATCTAGGGTCAAAATAAAACATATATTAGAAATGTCATTCATTTTCTCACTGATTTTAAATAATTTTTAAAGCATTTTCAGTAAAATTATGGATTTAAGCATTATAATAGTCAATTTTAACGTGTATAACGATGTTTTAGAGTGTATAAAAAGCATTAAAGAAAACGTTAACAGTATTTCATATGAGATAATCGTGGTCGATAATAACTCATCTGATAGAGAAATTGCAAGTATAAATAATGTTTATCCCGAAATTACTCTGATATTGAATACTGATAATCGCGGTTTTGGATATGCTAATAATATAGGAATGTCTAAATCCGGAGGCGATTTTATATTGCTGGTGAATCCTGATATTTTATTCACAGATAATTCAATTGAAATTTTATATGATTTTCTTAAGCTTAATAATAAAGCTGGTGTCGTAGGACCGGTTCAGGTAAAGCCTAATAGTGGGAGGGAATATTATTATACATTTTTCCCAAGCATGTATTCCAGGTTAATGCAGGAATTCAGATTATATATGACAGCTCCAGTAATGAAAAAGCGTTTTTATGATTTTCTTGATAAAAATATAAAAAATGGCAATCCGTTTGAAGTTGATTGGGTTTTAGGCTCTTGTATGATGCTTCGCGGGAAATTTTACAAATTATTTAATGGATTTGATGATTCATTTTTTTTATATGAAGAAGAAACAGAGTGGCAATACAGAATAAAATCATCCGGCTGGAAAATATTTATGCATCCCGGAGCAAATGTTCTGCATGATCATCATAGTTCTGCAAGTAAATTAGGTACAATTTTTGTTAATTATCATGAATTCAGAAGCAGAATAATCTTTGATCGTAAACGATTTACGGGTATGAAAAGTATTCTTCGAACGTTTTTGATTGATCTTGCATTATCACTTAGGGTATTCTATTTCTTTCCAAAGTCATTTTTTTCTGATGATTCTAAAAGAAAACTTAATGTAAATATTGATCTATTGAAATTCAATAATTCGGGGAAGTCAAATATTCTGAATGATAAGTATGATTTTAAACAAAAATTATATTTGTTCAAATGAAGATATTTATTATATATTTTATTTCTATCAATTTAATAATAAGTTAGGTTCTATAAACTCCCCTGAGTTAATGAAAATATTATACGATTTCGAAATATTTACGAAGCAGAGTTTTGGAGGAGTATCCAGATATTTTTATGAAATTATATCAAGGCTTGAAAAGCAGAAGAACTTTGATATTAGCGTATTCCTTGGGATAAACTGTTCCGGTTACAGGTTTGATGCTTTGAGTGATATTATTAATATAACTCAAAAAAAAATTAACTATCCCCAAAACCTGCATTTATTGCTTTATTATTTTAATAAATTATGGTTCAATAGAGCAATTAAGAGCAATAATTTTGATATTTTACATAAAACATATTATTCGGATGTTGGATTGGGTGGAAAATATAAAATCATTTCAACAATTCATGATATGACCCATGAGATATATCCCGGTTACTTTGTTAAAGGAGATGGAACAACTGAATTGAAGAAAAAATGTGCAAAGGAATCCAACGCATTAATTTGTGTATCAGAAACTACAAAAAATGACCTTGTAAATATATTTAATATCGATCCTTCTATTATTAAGGTTATTTATCATGGAATAACAATTAAAAACAATGATTCTGTAAAGAAAATTATCGATAAACCTTTTATCTTATATGTTGGTCAAAGATGGGGTTATAAAAACTTTAATACTTTATTAAGCGCTTATTCGTATGAAAATAATCTGAATGATAATTATATATTGATCTGCTTTGGTGGCGGTGAATTTAATTTATCCGAAAAATTGTTTCTAAAAAAGAATAAACTAGAAGACAAAGTAATTCATTTATCAGGAAATGATGATCTTTTGATCAGTTTGTATAAGTTTGCCGATTTATTAGTTTATACATCATATTATGAAGGCTTCGGATTCCCGCCTCTGGAAGCAATGGAATGTGAATGTCCTGTCCTTACAAGCCCTGGAGGCTCTGTAAAGGAGGTACTTGGAGATTCTGCAGTTTATTTTGACCCTGCAAGTGCTGAGGATCTGCTGATAAAAATGAATACTCTTATTAATGATAGAGAACTCCGGGAAAAGATGATATTGAGCGGTAAAGAAAGAGTAAAACAATTTACATGGGAAAAAAGTGTTTATGAGCATTTTAAATATTATAATGAAATATTAAATAATTGAATATGAAAGTCATTTTTTTTATTATCGACATATTCTTACTGCCTGTGATGTATATAATTTCTTTTATGTTTTATTTTGTCAGAGTTACAGGAGAAAAAAGACTGGTTTTATGCAATAAGCTTTTACTGATAAAAGGTATATTGCCTACCAGGACCTATTTTGAAGAATCAATGAAATAAAATTGATTTAAGATTGAAAAAACAAAAATTAATTGTAAAAAAGGTTCTTAATGTTCTGTTTGGTAATAAGTTACTTAAAAATAAGCTCCCTGAAAGTAACGACGTTAAAAGAATATTAATTATTTCTCTTTATTTTACCGGAGATCTGCTTTTCCATACGGCAGCCCTGGAAGTTCTAAAAAAAATTTATCCAAATGCATTAATTGATATGTGGGTAAAATCACGAACTAAAGGAATAATAGTTTCAAACAACTTAGTTAATGATATTATAATATATGATAATATCAAAACAGCGGGGTACAGGGATAAAACAAGCCTGGATATAAAAGGCAAAAGAAAATTACTCTCAGATTTAAAGCAAAATAATTATGATATTATTTTTGATTTAACAGGGAAGTATTCTACAGCACTATTCACATTATTAGCAAAGCCAAAATACTCAATAGGAATAAATTACAATTTTTTTGGTTTCTGTTATGATAAATTCATCCCTCTAAATACGTCAACAACACCCGGACACTTAATAGATAAATATCTTTCAATAGTAAAATCAGGTCTCGAAATAAATGATGCAAAATGGGATAAGCTTAGAGGGGAAATTATTGTTAAACCATATATCTACATTAGTGAAAAGGATAAATTATTTATTAATGAATTATTGATGAAAATGTTTGATGTTGCTGATGCCCGTTATGTAGTTTTACATTTAACTTCAGGCTGGAAAGCTAAAGAGCTTCCTTCAAAGACTTTTTCTGAAGTTATTAAATATCTGAGGCTGAAAAATATTAATTATTTGATTGTAGGTGACAGCATTGACCAAAAAAAGGCCATTGAAGTATCAAACATTATAAATAATCCAGATATTAAACCGGAAAAGTATTTTATAAATTTAACATTTCTCCAATCTGCTGAGCTCATCCATAGGGCAAAATTATTTATAGGCAGTGATTCTGCGCCGCTGCATATTGCCGGAGCTTTTAATACTCCGTCAATCGGATTATTCGGTCCCACAAATCCCGGCTTCTCAAATCCCATTGGCTCTAATCATCGGGTTATATATCATAAATTACATTGTTCTGCATCTGATGACAGACAGTATTGTACTAGAAATGGTGGTTTTACGTGTCCATATTATGAATGTATGGATATTGTTAAATCAGAGGAGATCATTTCTTTAATTAATGAATTGTATCCAAATTCTAGGGTCAATTAAATGAAAAAAATAAATCTTTTATTGATTGTCTGTAATAACGTATTAAATGGTACAGAAAGATACGTTGTTGATCTTGCAAAAAACATCAATAAA
>JANPBV010000013.1:0-1874 GCA_031430615.1 Ignavibacteria bacterium
TTATCATTTGATAATGTGTTAATGTTCAGCCAGGATGAAAAATCTTTCCAGGTTGGCGCTCCAAAACTTTCTATGAATGTTGAAGCAACTGTACTTGGTCACGTAAAAGATGATAAAGTATTAGTCTTCAAGAAGAAAAGAAGAAAAGGATACAAAAGAACAAAAGGTCATCGCCAGCAGTACACTGAAATTCAGATCAATTCAATTAAATAGATCCGGTTTCAGGTTTTAATTCATAACAGTTAATCATAAATTTTTAATTTTATATATAATGGCTCATAAAAAAGGATTAGGCAGCACAAAGAACGGCCGCGATAGTAATTCCCAGAGACTTGGCGTAAAGCGTTTTGGCGGCGAGCTTGTCTCAGCAGGCAGTATTATAGTAAGACAGCGCGGAACAAAATTCCTACCGGGTCTTAATGTTGGGCTTGGCAAAGATGATACCATTTTTGCTACAGTAACCGGTCACGTAAAATTTACAAACCAGACCAGGTTAAAAAAGAAAATAAGCGTTCTTCCCGTAGAAGCTAAATAAATTTTTCAAGTTATGGCCTGTAATAATAATTCAGGTCAATGTATTTTTAGAGCAGCGAGTGGACACGGTTCACTCGTTTGTTATTTACAGGAATAAACTAACCAACCATTCTAAAACATAATCTAAAGAGGCAACTAAAGTGAAAGTATCAGTAATCGGAGCAGGAAACGTTGGAGCTACCTGCGCAGAAGTTATAGCTCACCATGAAATTGTAAACGAAGTTGTATTGCTTGATATCAAAGAGAACTTTGCCGAAGGCAAGGCGCTTGATATCTGGGAAACATCCCCTATTAATATGTATGATACAAGGGTGAAGGGCTCAACCAATGATTATTCAAAAACTGCAGGATCAGAAGTTGTAGTTATCACCTCCGGTCTGCCAAGAAAACCAGGCATGAGCCGTGATGACCTTATTTCAACCAATGCTAAGATAGTTAAATCAGTGACCGAGCAGGTTGTTAAACACTCACCAAACACAATTATTATAATAGTATCAAACCCGCTTGATGTTATGACATATTGCTCATACATCAATGCTAAATTCCCTTCAAACCGTGTATTCGGTATGGCTGGTATTCTTGATACTGCAAGATACAAATCATTTTTGGCTGAAGAGCTTAACGTATCACCAAAGGATATACAGGCTGTACTTATGGGCGGTCATGGTGATACAATGGTGCCATTACCAAGATACACAACTGTCGGCGGTATTCCGGTTACTGAGCTTATTGATAGCGCAAAGCTTGATGCTATTATTGACAGGACCAAAAAAGGCGGCGGTGAGATAGTTAATTTACTCGGTACATCAGCATGGTATGCCCCCGGTTCAGCAGCAGCGCAGATGGTTGAAGCGATAATACGCGACCAGAAGAGAGTATTCCCTGTTTGCGCAATGTTAAATGGTGAATATGGTTTAAAGAATATATTCTTAGGAGTACCTGTAATTTTAGGCAAAGGCGGAATTGAAAAAATTATCGAGCTTAAGCTTAATGCTGAGGAAATGCAGCTTGTAAATGATTCAGCCAAAGCGGTAAAAGAAGTTATGGAAGTACTGGATAATTTGAAAGATTAACAATAATAAAACTGAGAATTGAATTCAAAGCCTGCTTTTAAAGCAGGCTTTTTTATTACATGATTTTAAACCTATTACATCTTAAACAAATCTAACATTCATATCATAATAAATTCAATCTCTTGTAGTGTTCAATATTAAATTGTTGTTTAATAGCTTTAAATGCATATTTCAGATAAATTTTATTATTTAATTTAAAATTTCCTTTCGCAATATTCGTAAATATACAAAAAGCAATATTACAGCAAATTATCGGAGCATATCAAT
>JANPBV010000014.1:0-3799 GCA_031430615.1 Ignavibacteria bacterium
CATTTCAGGGATAGATGAAAACAATATATATGTTGGAGGTGACAAAGCATTTTCAAACAATCAATACAAGGCACACCTCAAAAAATGGAACGGCGCAGGATTTGAGGATTTTATGATAGAAGATACAGCGGATCATTCCGATAATTTTTATTCAGTATACTCAAAATCACTGAATGAACACTGGCTCTCAGCAAGAAAAGGAAGAATATATAAATTTGACGGCAATAATTTCCAGGGATTCAATTTCGATACTAACTACTGGTATATTGATCCTTTTATGAAAGATGACGCCGGTAATGTTTATTTTTCCAGTAAGATTTATCAAGGCAGCCCGTCGGTAACTAACACATTTATAGAAATGCATAAATATAACGGTTCATCATGGCAGACGGTATATTCAGAAAATCTGAGCGGTGGTTATGGCGGAACTTTCTTTACTGAAAATATCAGCAATCAGATATACTGTACATTAGATGAACAGATCAGGTTTTTCAACGGATCAAATTTCACAAATTTTGCAGAAGCCGAGAACTTTATATTTATTGATATCGGGTTTTCAGGCTCATCACCAGGCAATATTTTCATAAGCGGTTTTGACCTTGGTAATCACAATGAATACTTGTTCAACTATAATGGCAGTAGGTGGAGCAAAGAGTTTACTGAAAATGAAGATTATCAGAATTTTACCGTTTTTTATACATCAGATAGATTGGTTTACGCGTTATCATATAATTATCCTGAAGAAAAATCGATAGTACTAAAAGGTGTAAGGAAATAATTGGGTGTAAGTTAATAGCAGAAGCGGTTTACCGCAGAGAACGCAGAGGATTTTTGAGTTGACTGCCTTACTATACAAAACGAATTGAATCTGTGTAAATTCGTTAAATCCGTGTAATCTGTGTTCTGCTTTTGATTTTAGCAACCTTCGCCTAGACATCCATAAAGTAAACCCCCCTTTGTCCTCCCTTAAAGGGGGGAATGATAATTGGATTGGGTTAAAGCTAAAACCTTGATTAATACCAAAAAAATCGTTAATTTTGCAGGTTAATCAAGTTATAATATGGATTTACTCCATGCGGGAATTTTATTCCCTTAAAAGGCTATTTTTACAATGTTCGAAGACTTAAGCAGTAAGTTCGATAAAGTATTTAAGTTCATCAAAGGAAAAGGCAAGGTTTCTGAGGCTACCATTGATGAATTTCTGCGCGAAGTCCGCAAAATAATGCTTGATGCAGATGTTAACTACAAGGTAGTTAAACAGTTCTGTGAAGATGTTAAGGAAAAAGCGCTTGCAAAGAATGTCGTAAGGAGCATCAACCCGGGCAAGATAGTTATTGATACTATCACCGCACAGTTGGTTAGCCTTATGGGTGAAAAAAAGACTGATATAAAGTTTAGTAATAATACGCCATCGGTTATTATGATGGTAGGTTTGCAGGGTTCAGGTAAAACAACATTTTCGGGTAAGCTGGCAAAGTATTTAAAAGCCCGCGGCAGAACTCCCGCCTTAGCAGCATGTGACGTTTACCGTCCGGCAGCTATTGAGCAGTTAAAAGCGCTTGGTGAGCAAATTGATATACCTGTTTATTCTGATGACAGCAAGGACCCGTTAAAAATAGCTTTGGCTGCAGTTGAGTATTGCAAGCAGAATTATAAAGATACACTGATAGTTGATACAGCAGGCCGTTTGGCTATTGATGAGGAGATGATGCGCGAAGTTGAGACTCTAAAAAGCAGACTTGAGCCATCAGAGATATTGTTTGTTGTTGACGCTATGACAGGTCAGGATGCGGTTAACACTGCTAAGGAATTCCATGACAGGCTTGATTATGATGGTGTGATACTTACAAAGTTAGATGGTGATTCAAGAGGCGGCGCAGCCTTATCAATTCGCGCAGTTGTAGATAAGCCTGTTAAGTTTGTTGGTATCGGCGAAAAGCTTGATGCCATCGAGCCTTTTTATCCTGACAGGATGGCTTCGAGGATACTTGGGCGGGGTGATATACAGTCACTTGTAGAAAAAGCCTCGACAATGCTCCCCGAAGAGCTTGATGAAAAGAAAATCGCGAAGTTAGAAGAGAAGTTCAAAGGTAACAAGTTTGATTTCGGCGACTTCTTAGACCAGCTTCAGCAGATAAAGAAAATGGGTTCACTCTCCTCTTTAATGGGAATGATACCGGGTGTTGATAAAATAATGAAGGGCAAAGAAATTGATGATAAGCCTTTAAGGCAGGTTGAAGCGGTAATTAATTCTATGACCTTGAAGGAAAGAACGAATCCTGACCTGCTCAATGGCGCGAGAAGAAAACGCATCGCCGTCGGAAGCGGAACATCGATACAGGATGTGAACAGGGTCATAAAGCAGTTTTACGATATGCAGAAGATGATTAAGCAGTTCAAAAAAGGAAGGGGCATGAATAACATGCTTCGCAACATGGGGCTGCCACCAAATTTTAGTATGAAGTAACCCCCAATCCTGAGCGAACGAAGTAAGAGAAGGATCTCATTGATAGAGCGTAAAATAAAATATAATAAATAAATAGAAATTCTGAAGATTAAGGTTTAGGGCATGAGACCCTTCACTTCGTTCAGGGTTTAAGAAGGAAAAAATGGTTAAACTCAGATTAAGAAGAATGGGAAGAAAAAAAGCTCCCATTTACAAAATTGTAGCATCAGATTCACGCTCAAAAAGAGACGGAAGATTCATTGAAGCAATTGGTCAATATGACCCCAATGTAAATCCGGCAAAACTTGAAATAGTAGAAGACAGGACACTTTACTGGTTAAAAACAGGCGCGCAGCCAACAGTAACTGTAAAGAACCTTCTTTCCGGCAAAGGATTAATGTTAAAACTTCATCTATCAAAAAAAGGCGCAGATGAAACTAAAATTGCGGCAGAATTCGCGAAGTGGGAATCACTTCAGACTTCAAAGCTGCAGAGGATGAACGACAAAAAAGTAAGAAGAAAAGAAAAGAAGAAAAAAGCGGCAGAAAAACCGGCTGAAACAACAGCCACACCGGCAGCAGAGCAGCCTGCGGCTGAATAATTTTTTCAGCATAAGCAGGATCTTGAAATAAAATTTAAGGTCTTCCGGTCCCCGCTCCACAGTGTGATTATTGTATTACTAATATTATACTAAACTAACCAAGGGGGATGCTTATGAAAGAATTTATTGAATTCATAGCTAAGAATCTTGTTGATGAGCCGGATAGTGTACGGGTGGAAGAGTTAATTGAAGAGAACAAGATAACATTAAAGCTCCATGTTTCTAAAGGTGACCTGGGAAAGGTTATCGGGAAGCAGGGCAAAACCGCAAAATCAATGAGAACATTGTTCACTGCGGTTGCGGCAAAAAACAACAAAAGCGGTCACCTTGAAATAGAAGAAGGCAAAGAATAATGTTCTTTCTTCTCCCCTGTTTTAAAGTCCGCCTAAGTAAGTCAGTTAATGAGAATAGATGTAATATCTGCGTTAGTTAAAATATTTTCCGGTCCGCTTAGTGAAAGCATAATACAGCGGGCGCAGGATAAAAAAATAGCAGAGATACATTTACACGATCTTCGTGATTACGCCTCGGGTAACTACAGGCATACTGATGATAAACCTTTTGGTGGCGGCGCGGGGATGGTTTTAAAGCCTGAACCAATGTTTAAATGCATAAACAAACTGCTTGCTGAGCGTAAATATGATGAAGTAATATATCTAACACCGCAGGGTAAAAAGTTTAACCAAAAAAGAGCCAACGTTCTTTCACTTTCAGAAAATATTATCATCATTTGCGGACATTACAAAGGTATT
>JANPBV010000015.1:0-2935 GCA_031430615.1 Ignavibacteria bacterium
GATACATGAGCTTTTTCATGTGTTATATGATTGGGATGAAATCAGTAAAGACAGGTATCATATTTCAGGAGAAACGGAGTCAATAAAAATAAATGAAAACGAGGCCAATAGTTTTGCGCGTCAATATCTTTTTTCAGATGAAAAAATGAATGCGGTAAGACCTCATATTAATGAACCCAGGTATGTAAAATATTTTGCAGAACAAAATCATGTTCATCCAAGTATTATTTATACATTTTATAGCTGGGACAACAACGAAGAAAAAATCTATGCGAAATTTAATAAATATATGCCCGATTTTGACGACCTGTTAGAGAGATTTAATACTAAAGACTTTTTGAACTTCGATCCTATAAAGGAAATTTCAAATAAAAGAAATATAAATATTTACAACACAATATAAAAATGGCAAAGCAAAAAACAATATCCAGCAAGAATAATCCGATTGACAAGGAAATAAAAAAAGCATTAGAACTGCAAGAAAAGCAGGCATTATTATTCGGTGCTGATGCTCTTTTGCCTCAAAAGTCCTTCGATAAGGAGCTGGAAAAATACCAACTCCGAAACGGATTGAAATTTACTTTAAAAGAAGTAAAGGATTTGATAAATGATCTTGCTGGAGAGTATTCGCCAATGTTTCCAAACGATAAACCATTTTTCAAATTGATGTATAAACTCTGCGGATGGAATCACCTCGACCCTACTGACTTTATCAAACCACCTTGTTGCGGGCTATATATAAAACAATACATTTATGCACGATTCCCAAAAGATATTTTGCCAACATTACTGGCAAAAGATAATCCACTGATCGGAGGATATATCAAGAAATATAAACTTTTTCAGTTTTTAAATGAGCAAGGGCTCCTTTTACTTGAAGGCTATATTCAAGATGCTATGAATGTAATGGAAACAGCCAAAAACTGGTACGATTTTGAATTGAAGTACACAAAGCTTTATAAATTATCAGTTCAATTAAAGTGCATTACAGAGCAGTAAACTTACTTTTTCCTGCCTCCATTTTTTTAGCCATTCCCTTGCATTTTTAGCCTATAGTGAATAAAAAAAGAGAACGACATTAATGAAATTACAGAAGCAGAAACCAAGACAGACACTTAACCCAGCTTTCAGGCGGCAACGACCTGGCAGGACAGAGATAAATCTGTTCAAAGCAAACCTACTGATGCTTCTTGACAAAATAGACGAAACAGAAAGTGAGGAACATGTAAAAAACCAAGTCCGAGATTTCCTTCGTGACACTTACTACAAGGACACCAATGAGGTAAACACCAAAGGCAGACAAGACCTTGCAATTTATACAGGCAAAACCAACGAATCAAAAGTTGGTGTAATCATTGAAACGAAGCGACCAAAAAATTCTGTTGAATGGTTCAAAGGCGAAAACCCAAACTGCAAAGCATTTCAAGAACTGGTTTTGTATTATTTGAGAGAAAGGGAAAACCTCAAAAACGTTGACATCAAATATTTAGTCGCCACCAACATTTACGAGTGGTATATCATTGAAGCATCCTACTTTGAAAACTTATTTTTCAAGGACAAAGATTTTCTAAAGGAATTTGTAGAGTTTGACAAAAAGCAAAAGGTAACAACCAACACCGATCTTTTCTACAACTCAATTGCTAAACCTTTCATTGATAGCATTGACAAAACTATTCCTTGTGCTTACTTCAACATCAAAGATTTTGATAAAGCGCTTCGCAACAACGACAAGAAGGAAGACGCAAATCTTATTGCACTCTTAAAAATTCTTTCACCTTCTCATTTACTCAAACTTGAATTTGCTGACGACAGCAATTCACTTAAAGAATCCTTTTACAAAGAGTTGCTTCACCTTATCGGATTAGAAGAACGCAAAGAAGGCGGCAAGTATATCATTGACAGAAAAAAGAAAGGGCAACGCCAAGCAGGTTCATTGATTGAAAACGCAATTAATATGCTTGAAACGGAAGACCCACTTCACAAAATCGTTGACCTTTCAGTTTACGGCACTGACAGAGAAGAACGCATTTACAATATTGCACTTGAACTTTGCATTACATGGATAAACAGAATTTTGTTTCTCAAATTATTGGAAGGGCAACTTCAAAACTATCATCAGAAAGCCCCTGAATATCTTTTCCTCAATTCTGAAATGATACTAAACTATGACGAGCTACACAAACTCTTTCATCAGGTTTTAGCAAAGACGGCAGACGAAAGGAAAAAAATCTCATCGACACTTTATGAAAAATATAAACGCGTTCCCTATTTAAACAGTTCATTGTTTGACATCAGTAAGTTGGAAGATGTAACAATAAAAATAAATCAACTTGACAACGATTATAAACTTGACTTAATCTCAAACACAGTATTAAAAGAAATCAAAAAGAAAAATCAAGGGCTTCCAGCTCTTGATTATCTTTTCCGTTTTCTCAATGCCTTTGATTTTTCAAGTGAAGGCGGTGAGGAAATTCAAGAGGATGAAAACCGAACACTCATTAATGCTTCGGTGTTGGGAAAAGTTTTTGAAAAAATAAATGGATATAAAGAGGGTTCAATTTATACACCAGGCTTTATCACCATGTATATGTGCAACAAAGCTATACGGGCTGCCGTGGTGCAAAAATTCAAAGACGAACACAACTGGAAGATTGAACACTTTACAGATTTAAGAAACTATCTGAAAGACCGCAGAACCACAAAAGAAATTTTGGCGGACAATGCACTCATAAATTCAATTCGCCTTTGCGACCCTGCTGTTGGTAGCGGACACTTTCTTGTTTCCTCTCTCAACGAAATCATAGCAATAAAATCAGAATTGGGTTTGTTCGCTGACAAAAGAGGAGACCGACTTTCTGATTATCAAATTGTAATTGCACAAGACGAACTCATTGTTACTGACAGAAGCGGAAACGATTTTAAGTATGAAATAAAA
>JANPBV010000016.1:0-2691 GCA_031430615.1 Ignavibacteria bacterium
AGGAATTCCCGTTGGTGTAAACGTTGCGCCGATTATCCCGGGGCTGAATGATGAGGAAATTCCCGCAATACTAAAAGCCGCATCAGAAGCAGGCGCGAAAACAGCCGGAAGAGTTATGGTAAGATTGCCTTACTCCGTTAAAGAATTATTCAACGAATGGCTTGAGCGGAACTATCCTGAAAAAGCATCAAAGATAATTAACCGCATACGTGATATAAGAGGCGGCGAGTTATCAAACCATGAGTTTGGTACACGCATGCGCGGTGAGGGCGAATATGCAAAACATGTGCATGATCTTTTCAAAGCCTGCTGCAACAGGTATGGGCTGAATAAGGAATACACCCACACACGGATAGACCTTTTCAGAAGACCTGCTGAGGATAAATCACAAGGCGAGCTGTTTGGATAATTCATTGTAAATAAATCCTGCAATCAGTAAATTTGAAAATTAGAGACAAGCATAAAGATATTAATTGTACTTTGGGAATGGGGAGGGAAATAAAACTTTGAAAATAAAAACATCGGGATACTCAGGAACGCCTCTTGCAAAAAAGTTAGGGATAAAGGAAGGTTTCAAAATACGGTTGGTAAACCAACCCGTTTATTATTTTGATCTTTTTACTGATATGCCCGGTAATATTTTAATCCTGGATGAAAAGAAAACAAAGAAGAACCTTATTCATTATTTTACCAAACAGGCAAGGGATCTGCATAATGATATGCTTTCTTTGAGGAATGAAATTGAGCAAAACGGTATCATATGGATATCCTGGCCAAAAAAAGCGTCAAAAATTGTTACTGATCTTACCGAAGATGTTATCAGAAATTCAGCATTATCAAACGGACTTGTGGATATTAAAGTCTGCGCAGTAGACGAAATTTGGTCAGGACTAAAATTGGTAATCCCTGTAAAAGATAGAAAGACAAACAGCAGCCCCGCAAAGTGATAAACTGCATTAGAACAAATTCCGAAAACATAGATTTCCTCGCGCTTGTAAAAGAGCTTGATCTTGACTTAAGTATTCGTGATGGCGATGACCGGGTGTTTTACAACCAGTTTAATAAGCTATATAAGATAAAACATGTAGTCGTCGCTTATGAAAATGCTATTCCGGTGGGATGCGGCGCAATTAAGCAGTATTCAGATGACACTATGGAAGTTAAGCGGATGTTTACACCTTTAAATCTGCGGGGAGGCGGAATAGCTTCACAGGTTTTATATGAACTTGAAAAGTGGGCTCTGGAGTTAAACTATTCCAAATGCATACTTGAAACAGGAAAAAGACAGCCCGAAGCGATAGCGCTTTATAAAAAGAACGGTTATAAAATAATTCCAAATTACGGTCAATACGAAAATATCGAAAACAGTGTATGTTTTGAAAAGGATTTAAAGTGAAAAATGTATTTCATAAAATCCTTTAACCACTAATTTTACGAATTTCACTAATTATGTATGTTTCCTTTTCCTTAACATTTTGAATTATTGATTTGTAAGATTAGAATCAATTCTACATTTAAAAATATTTCTTTTGAATTCGTGTTAATTGGTGAAATTCGAGGTTTGAATCTTTTGATTTGTTTTTACTCTGCATAATTACCTGAATAATCTTTAAATACGACCAGTTATTTGGATAAATAATTTAAAATTATTGTGATAAATTACAGGCAATACTAAAAATTAATATATTCAAATGAGATCATTTATTATCCTGTTATTTGCCGTAATTTCTACTGCTTCATTTTTTGGATGCAAAGATTCATCACCTATTACACCCGTAGATCAATCAAACATAAATCTGGTGAGCGTTTACAGCACAAATGCATCAACAAACGGTGTATTTGTCCTTCCTATTAATTTCAGGAATTACGCGTTAATTGCTGATGGCACAAATGGTATGCAGATTGTTGATGTTACCCAGGTAAACCTGCCTGATTCAACCGCATCATACGATACTGACGGTAGCGCAAACGATGTAACTGCTGCTACTATCAATAATGATCTGTTTGCTTTTATTTCAGATTATTCAAGCGGGCTGGTTATTGTTGATATTTCAACTCCAACAGATCCGTTTCTAGTAGGTACATTAAATCCCGCAGGCGGATTTGTAAACACAACTTTCGTTGACGCGAATAATCTGGTTGCATATATTGGTCTAGGCAGTGTTGTTCAGGTTTACGATATTTCAACGCTTCCAAATCAGCCTAATTTTCTTTCTACCATTAATTTGGGTGGCGGTAGCAGCGCGAACGGTTTATATGTATCAGGAAGCTATTTATATATAGCCGGCGGTAATATAGGACTGGAAATTGTTAATATTTCAAATCCAGCAAATCCGCTGGTAGTTTCTGTTTTCAATACCGCAGGTGTTGCAAGTGATGTAACGGTGAATACAAATTATGCTTATGTAGCTGATTCATACAACGGTATGCTGATACTTAATGTAACAAACCCGGCAGCTCCGGTTTACTCTTCAAAGTTCACGGGCACGGGACAGATACTTGGAGTATATGTAAACAACAATAATGTTTTTTGCGCTGATAATACTTATGGTATAGAAAATGTGAATGTTTCTAATCCTAATTCACCAACTAAAGTAGGATATATTCAGACAAACAGCTCTGCCAACAATATTTTCTATTTTGGAGGATATATATTCTTAGCCGCAGCTGAAGGCGGACTTGGTATTTATC
>JANPBV010000017.1:0-3776 GCA_031430615.1 Ignavibacteria bacterium
AACATTATAAGCGGATATGGGAAGAACAATTGCAAGAAAACCACCTGCAAATACTGCATTTCCAATTGTTGATACAGGCCTGGTATCAGCTGAAGGCTGAAGGTTGAGGAAATCTAAACCAAGCTGCTGCATTATTGCATATATTGCCACCGCAGCAGCCGTCAACTCCATAAATAGAGTTATCTTACCGGTTATATCTTCACTCTTAAAAAAAAATAAGTAGAAAAAATAAATTAGGAAAAGATATGTATAGGTAATAAAGCCAATTTGTCTATTATACTCCCCATAAAAACTGACATATTGGTTTATTGAAAATACAGTTGATAATAGAGCAACAATCAAGAATAATGCCACAGGTAAATCTATCAAAGGAACAACCTTGATCTCAAATTCCTTTTTAATATTCCTGCCAAAAATATTATCTAAAAATAATCCAGCCATTACAAGAATACAAAACAAACTGCCCAAAAGTATCAATACAGCGCTCTTAGGCAAGTCTGACTGGTTATGTGTAATAGTTGTTATCGCAAGTGGAACTGAAATTATTAACAAATAGAAACTATACTTTGCCACTCGGAAAATATTTTTACTCTTACCGGGT
Organism: Ignavibacteria bacterium; assembly: GCA_031430615.1. GTDB lineage: Bacteria > Bacteroidota > Ignavibacteria > Tepidaquicellales > OLB5 > OLB5. The sequence goes on from JANPBV010000017.1 coordinate 602, forward strand.
AGTGATTTCATTCAGTTTTTTTAAGGTCTACAGCCTTGTAAAGGTTCACATCCAACTGCGGAAATGGTATTGAAATTCCGTTTTTATCAAATTCCTTCTTTACTGCTTCGTTCATGTAAAAACCAAGCTCAACCAGATCATCTGTCTTAACCCAAACCCTCGTTTCAATGTTTACTGAATTAGCGGCTAATTCCTTTACTCCAATAACCGGTTCAGGGGTTTTCAATATCTTTTCATTTGATTGGATCACTTTTAATAATACAGTCTTTGCGTTATCAATGTCATCTGAATAGCTGATTGAAAACACCGAGTCTATTCTTCTTTCCGGTTCCAGTGTATAGTTTACAATTGTTCCGGTTGAAAGCGGTCCGTTTGGTATGAAAACAATTTTATTATCAAGTGTATTAAGTACTGTATTGAAAATTCTAAGCTCACGTACCGTACCTTTATGCCCCTGGGCTTCAATGAAATCACCTTTGCTGAATGGTTTGTATATAAGAAGCAGCACACCGCCGGCAAAATGCTGCAGCGAGCCTGATAGCGCCATTCCAATAGATATACCAATCGCTCCAAGCAGAGCTATGAATGATGTCATTTCGATGCCAATCATTCCCATAACACTTATCAGCAGAAGCACTTTCATCAGAATTGAAATTAAAGTGCGGAAGAACGGTCTTAAAGATTCATCAACCTTCTTCGCCTCCATTATCCTGCCAATGAACTTGATAAATAATTTTATCAGGTATAATCCTGCTATTAGTGTGATTAATGCAAGCGCAAGCTTTGGCAGATATTCAATTACTTCTTTGGTTAATATATCTATGGTTTGTTTATCAAACATAATGTTATGCTATCTTATTTTTGACATATAAAAATCGATTTTTTTATTTTTACCGTCTTTGCCCGGTCCCTCAATAAATGCATGTAGGTTGCCTTCTTCATTCATATATGTGATTTTTTTAGGAAAATCATGCTCGGGATTTTCGAAAACCACAAGGCTATCATTCACTTCAATAAGTTTAAACCTGACCGGCTCGGGGTTATGTTTCACATCAGCAACATAGTATATTCCGTCAGGAGTCTTTTCGATCCTTAGTTTTTCCGCAAAAATAACGACACCGTTCTTTATTGTACCCGAGCTGCCCTCGTACAGACTGTCATTCGTCTTTTTCCATTCTTCGTATGATTTGCTCTCACCACCGGATGAAACCCAGCTATCAATAATCCATAAAAGCTTTTCCATATCCTTTTTTTCCTGTGTCATAATGCCGGAAGTAATGATAATAAATAATAGAATTAATGAATATTTAATTGACTGTTTCATTTAATAATTGACAAATTTAAGGATTATTGATGATTCTTTCTACCAGAGAATGAACTTCTTTTACTTCTATATCATGCATACAATAAGCGCCGTATTTCTCGCCCTCGGGAATAAACCCTAAGCATTTTCCTTTATTGCAGGTTGTGCAAACTTTTGCAGATTGAACGATTGCATGTTTACTTTCATCATCGTATATCTTCCACATCTTATCATCATATTTTTCAAGCAGTCCAACCGTTTTAGTCCCAACTGCTGCTGCCAAATGCCTTGGACCTGAATTATGCGCAACAGCCGCATCAGCAAACTTTAATAATCCGGCAAGATCAGATATTTTTTCTGTTTTAACACTTATTAATTTATTTTGGAAAAACTCATTTAATTCTCTAAAAAATTCTTCGTCATATTCGCTATATGCAATAAGTATTTCAATTGAATTATTTACCTGGATATCTTTAATTAATTCAGCAAATTTTTGAGGTGTCCATTGCCTATCCTTATCGCTTGCGCCCGGGTGAATTATAAGTAATTTCTTTTCTCCTGAAAGATTTAACTCTTTTAAAATATTTTTTGCATTTTCAACTGATTCCTTAGGAATACTAAAATAAGTATTTTTATCTTTGGCTGTAATGCCAAGAGGTTTTAACAGGTCACAAAAATAATTCAGTACGCCGACATCGCTTCTTTTAATTTTAGGTTTATCGGTTAAGAGACTTTCAAACTGCTGATCTTTTTCGCCAATGCGTATCTTTATCCCGGCAAAAAAAGACCATAATACAAACCTGTTTTGCGGAAATGTACATATCACCGCATCGTACTTTTGTTTCCTAATGTATTTTATACAATTTTTCTCTGCTGAAAGTCTTTTAAATCCTTTTAAAGCCCGTATAGCTTTTCTATCAAGCTCAAGAACCTCATCAACAAATAGATTATACTTAAATACTTCAGCAGTACCCTCGTAACTGCTTTTTTCAATGGATGTGTTTCCGGGCACAGCGCTGACCAGTAAATTATTACCTGTATATTTTCTCCGGTGGAAAAGTAATATTGTAGTGTGAGACTGCGGTAAGGATTCTTTAACTGCTTTCAAAGCAGGGGTTAGGCATATAGAATCTCCCATCTGGCCTTCAGCCAGAAAAAGTATTTTTCTTATCTCCTGCAATAATATATTTTATACTTAGTATAATGCGATAAAAATCAATGCTGGCAAACTTCGGTTAAAACGCCGCCTATTGATTTTGGGTTAACAAAAGCAATCAGCATATTATCTGAGCCAACTATAGGCTCTTTATTAATAAGCTCAAAACCCTCATCACCAAGCCTCATCAGGTCGCTTTTTACATTATCAGATTCATATGCAATGTGGTGAATTCCTTCACCGCGCTTTTCTATGAATTTTGTTATTGGTGAGTCCGGTGATGTTCCTTCTAATAGCTCTATAGTAGATTCACCAACATTAAATTTAATAACATTAACTTTTTGTTCAGCAACATATTCAATTTCAGATGGCTCTGATTGCAATAGCTTTCTGTATGTTTCTGAAGCAGCCTTCAGATCTTTTACTGCAATTCCTAAATGTGATATTTTATTTATCATATGTAATCACTCAGTCCCTTTCTTTTTAGGTAGTCAACTATTTCCTTAACTTCCTGCGATCTGTCTTTTTTACAGACAAGCAGTCCGTCCTTTGTATTAATAACTATAAGGTCATCAGCCCCGATAACCCCAACAAATCCTTTTGTTGACATAATAAGGTTGTTATGAGAATCTTTAATATAACTATCTCCAATTACAACATTATTGTTTTTATCTTTTGTTCTAAGCCTGTATACTTCATCCCAGCTTCCAAGGTCG
>JANPBV010000018.1:0-14484 GCA_031430615.1 Ignavibacteria bacterium
CGGAAAGCATCGAATATATGCCCAAAACAGTCCAAAAAGGTATTCCAACGTTTGTTTGATGAAAAATTACTTATCGATAGGAATGATCTATATCATGCACCCCTCTCCATTTAGGAGAGGGGCTGGGTTTACAACCTTGTAAAGGGGTGAGGTCGAAACATATTGCTGATGTCAATTCAAACCCCGTTGTTGGTGCTATGCTTTGCTGAGTGTAACGCCACGCCTTAAAACCACGATGTGGGAGGAAGGAAGAAAGGTTATAACCAACAACATTTCAAATTATCAAATATTTCCAAGAATAGTGGCTTTTTACGCCTTGAATGTGTTTAAATTTTTGATTATTTTAGCGTTTTATTAAAGGGAATTTTATAAACTGACCAGCCGTTATGGCGGACCCGGTACGGGCAAACCCCGAAGGGATAAACAGGAGCATTTGTGAAAAGAACATTTCAACCAAGTAACAGAAAACGTAAAAATAAGCACGGTTTCAGAGAAAGAATGAAAACCAAGAACGGCAGAGCAGTTATTGCAAGCCGCAGAGCTAAAGGCAGAAAAAAGCTGACCGTTAGCGATGAAGTAAAGTATACCAGGTAATTAGCTAAGGGCTTTGAAAAAGATCTATACATTAGGACGCAGTGAAATAATCAGGGGATTTGGTGTATTTGAAGAGATACTTTCTAAGTCATTCAGGCTTGAGTCAAAGCTTATAAATGCCTTTTTGAATTTTTCAGATTGTGAAACCGGCACATCGGTGACCGACTTTCCGGTGAAGGTCGGTTTTTTAGTTTCAAAAAAAAAATTAAAAAATCAAGCGGCCGTAACCGTATAAGGCGTTTGCTTAAGGAATCTTACAGGCTTAATAAAATAGTATTGCTTAATGATGTATCAGAAAAACAAATAAAACTTAGAATACTTTTCTCTCTTTCAAATACAGGTTACAAACAACATAAAGATTTAAGCTTTAAAGAAATTTCATCTGATATGACATTAATGCTTGAAAAAATAATCGTAAGAATTAATAAAGGAATTGCTACAGGATGAAATATTTAAATCCTAAATACCTGCTGATATTACTAATAAGAGCTTATAAATATTTTATATCACCATTATTCCCTCCATCCTGCAGGCATTACCCAACATGTTCCGGGTACGCGATAGAATCATTGGAAAAAAGAGGTTTGTTTATTGGGACTTATCTTGCGGCAGTTAGAATTTTAAAATGTAACCCTTTCTTCAAAGGCGGGTTTGACCCGGTTCCTGAAAAAAAATTGAAAATGAATTAATATAATGGATAGAAATTCGATAGTTGGTTTTGTTTTAATCGGAGTAATTTTAATAGGCTGGCTGTATTTCCAGAATAAGAGCACACCTCCCAAAATAGATGAAAAGAAAACCGAACAGATTAGAACTGACTCTTTAAATCAAATACAGAACCAGCAGAAACAGCAGCTTGTACAGGATTCAATTAAGAAAATTACAGCAGTTGATACTTCAAAGGGTATCCAGCCTGTATCTGAGAAGTATGGGGCTTTATTCAGCAAATTTGAAAAAGGTGACGATAAGATCATAGTTATCGAAACTGATAAGTATTACGCTGAATTTTCCACTAAAGGCGGTTCACTTATCAAATACGAAGTTAAAGGCTTTAAAACATGGGATGGATTCCCTGTTCAGCTTTTGTATTTAAATAAAGGCGGTGAGCTTAATTTACTTTTCAATTCCACTGAAGGAAAACTCATCAACACTAAAGAGCTTTACTTTAAATCAAGTTACCAGGCATGGGAAAGAAAAGATGTTAGAGGTAACGAAGAGTTTAAAGTAGTTTACGAAATGCCAATTGATTCAAGTGGCGCGAAAATTACCAAAACATATACTTTCCGCAATGATACTTATATGTTTGGAATTGAAGTAGGTCTTGAAAATTCCAATAAATTCATATCAAATTTTGAGTATCAATTAGCATGGGAAAATTCATTAAAACTTACTGAATTCAGAAGCGACGGTGAAGGCAGCCACGCACAGGCTTTTGCGGAATCAGGTGATGAACTCGAAATACTGGATGTTACCAGTAAAGAAGAACCTATCAAATCTGATCTTAACGGACAAACCAACTGGGTTAGCTCAAGAATAATGTATTTCAGTGTTTTCTTAATTCCTGATGGAAAAAAGGCTGATGGCTCTTATATTACAGGTACATATTCTGAGCTTCCAAACAATGGATTTGAAAAAGATTATTCAGTTGCCCTTAAAATGGCAATTAAGAATGAAAAATCTGAAAGAAATAAGTTTAATATATATTTAGGTCCGGTTGATTATGAGATCCTCAAAAGCTACAACATGAATCTTCAATCAACAATGAGATTCTCTCTTGATTTTATAGTTAGGCCAATAGCACAATATGCAATTTTACCGTTCTTTCTTTTCCTGCATAAATTTATTTCAAACTGGGGGCTTGTTATCATCATATTCTCTATCGTAATGAAAGTTGTCTTAACACCTTTTACCCGTTACCAGATGAAATCCATGAAGAAAATGGGTGAGCTTCAGCCTAAGATGAATGCTATGAAGGAAAAGTATAAGGATGATCCTCAGAAGCAGCAGCAAATGTTGATGAAGCTGTACAAGGAAGAAAAGATAAATCCCGCTGGCGGCTGTTTACCAATGCTATTACAACTTCCTATCTTGTATGCTTTGTTTGGTGTGTTTAGTTCAACAATTGAGCTAAGACAGGCATATTTCGGACTCTGGATACATGACCTGTCTGTTCCGGATGTAATTTTACAGCTTCCATTCAAAATTCCTCTCTTTGGTGTTGATTACTTATCCGGCTTAGCGTTATTGATGGGTGTTACTATGTTTATTCAGCAGAAGATGACTGTTAAGGACCCCAAGCAGATGGCAATGGTTTACATCATGCCAATTATGCTAACATTCCTGTTTACAACATTGCCTGCCGGTTTGAACCTGTATTATTTCATGTTTAACCTGCTTTCTATTATAGAGCAGTATTATGTTCAGAAAAAAGGAAAGAAATCAGGGGACGAAAACGAGGTAATAGTAAAGCAAACACAGGTTTTGAAAAATAAGGGGAAAAAGTAGTTTGATAAAAAATAAGTTCAAAAAAGGTGAGTATAAGCTCACCTTTTCATTTATTTAGAATCGGTAAATATTCAATCCATGGACCTGTTTCATCTTTATACTGCTTTGCCATTACTCTTGATATCTGCGCGATATGACCCAAGTCATGCACAACCCATGTAGAAAGGAGTTGCCTTAACGTTACATCACCAAATGATGGGTGAATACCTTTCAGGTCGAGCTTATCTTCAGTCAAACCCAGATCTTTAACAACAGCAATATTTTTTTCACGCAATGACCGGAACTCTGCCAGCAAATCATTTATTGATTTCCCTTTGCTTTCGTTGAACTGCGCAAACCTGTCAAAAGATCTAAAATGCTTATCTTCTTTATTCAGAATAATATCCATTCTTTCCATCCAGTCTGTTTTTTCACCATGAACCAAATGGCCAACTATATCAAATGGACTCCATGTATCAGGTCCTTCATTTGTATAAAGCCATTCATTGCTTAAATTATAAAGTAGTGATTCTAAAACGGTAGGTGTGTTGGATAAGATCTCAATTGATTTATTCAGATCGAAATTCATAGAAATAGAATAATTTATATTCAATGTAAAGGTTTGGAAAAAACTTTAAATCTAGTGGAGATGCCGGGAGTCGAACCCGGGTCCGAAAACAAGACCATTAAGACGCCTACATTCGTAGTTCGCGTTTAGATTTCAATTCAGCACTGCATCGCAAACATAGCGGCACTGAACCTACACTTGAAGTTATCTTACCGTTTGGCTCAAGTAAACCTCGCGGCCAGCTCAAAAGTTTGGCGCCTTTTACCTTCCAAATGAGCGGTGGAAGCGGTAAAAGACGAGTTGCTTATTTATTAAGCAGCTAAAGCGTAATTATAGTTGTCGTTTATATTTTGACTTTCAGCCTTTTTAACGTGCTTGCTGAGAACACGGAATGCAGTCTTAAACATCTATATTCTCGTCGAAACCATATTCATCCCCAAATTTTTAAAAGAACAATTTTAAAGCCTACAAAAATATAACAATTACAGGTAGTAAACAATTCCATTAGGTTAAACTCACCCCCTGACCACACTCTTCAGCAAGAAGAGGGGGAAATTAAATCCTTAAATCCAGCTCCATAAACAGCGTATGCGGGTTTGGATTATCATAATAACGCTCAATTTTCACAAATCCATATCTTTCATACATTTTGACAGCTTTTGGCATTTTCTCTTTGATTGTATCGAGCCTCATTTTCAAGTACCCAATATCCTTAGCATCCTTTATGATCATAGAAACCAAAGCATTTCCAATGCCTTTACCCCTGATTTCCTGTTTAAGAAATAACCTCTTCATCTCACATATTCCATCTTCAAGTTTTCTTAAGGCAATGCAGCCACAAAACCTATTATCATATTTTACAATATAAAGCCTGCCATCTGGCGGTGCGTATTTCCCGGGAAGCGTATTCATTTCTTCCTCAAATCCCTGGAAACACAGTGATACATTCAGCCATTTTTCATATTCTCTAAAGAGAAGCTTGGCTTCCTCGATTAATTCTTTGTTATTAACTGCAATTATTTCATACATTATTGTTTCCTTTAAATTACCCGCAAATTTAGTTAACTTTGCTGAATTATGAAAATCTCAAAACAGTACCACTGGGAAATGGGGCACAGGCTCCCGTTTCACAAAGGATTATGTAAAAATATACACGGACATTCATACAAGTTGAATGTTGAAATCACAGGTGGCCTGGATAAAAACGGCATGGTAATCGATTTCTTTGACCTCAACAAAATTGTTAAGCCTATTATCGAAAAATATGACCATGCTTTCCTTTGCTGGAAAGGTGATAAGAAAGTTCTGGATTTCCTCACCAAGAACAAAATGAAGAAAGTTGTTGTTGATTATCACTCAACAGTTGAAAATATCTGCAGTGATTTTGTGGATAAAATTACGAATGAACTTCTTGATATTAAAGGTCATAAATTTGAAGAACTGACAGTTAAGATTTTTGAGAGTCCGAACAGTTATGCTGAGAAGTCAAGATTGTTGGCGAAAGGTCAGTTGCTTTAGTCCCCGTGAAAGCGGGGATCCATTCACACAATGAATTATTATGTTTACATATTAGCCAGCAAAAAGAATGGGACACTTTATGTAGGGTTTACAGTTAATATTGAAAAAAGAATTGTTGAACATAAAAATAATAAGTATTATGGGTTTACAAAAAAGTATGATGTAAAAAGTTTAGTTTATTTTGAAGATTATTTAAATGTTGATGATGCAATGAAACGGGAAAGACAGTTAAAGAAATGGAACAGAAATTGGAAAATTGAATTGATAGAAAAAGAAAACCCTGATTGGAATGATTTATCATTGGATTTTAAGAAGAAGCCAACACACGAAGAAAGTTTAAAATTACTATTTAATAAAAGCAGTAATTATGATTGAAGGTAACCAAGGTTTGGGTCCCCACTTTCGTGGGGATGAAGTTTTAAAAATCAACGAAATCTTCTATTCAATCCAGGGTGAATCAACCAAGGCAGGATTACCATGTGTATTTGTGCGATTGACCTATTGCAACATACGCTGCGTTTACTGTGATACTGAGTATGCTTTCTATGAGGGTGTTGACAGGACAATTGATGATATAATTAATGAGGTTAAATCTTTCGATTGTAAATTAGTTGAAATCACAGGCGGTGAACCGTTAGTTCAGGAAAATGTTCATTTACTTATGAACGAACTTTGTAATCTTGGATTTGAAGTTATGATTGAAACAGGGGGTTCGTTGCCGATTGAAGTTATTGATAATCGTGTAAAGGTTATTATGGATCTTAAAACTCCATACAGTAAAATGGAAAAAAAGAACAGGTATGAAAATATTGAGTATTTAAAACCAACCGATGAAGTTAAGTTTGTTATAGGCAGCAGGGAAGATTATGATTGGGTAAAAGATCTAATGAATAAATATCACCTTACCCAAAAGGTTGAGCAGATACTTTTTTCACCGGTATTTGATAAAGTCGAGAATATTGAATTAGCAGAATGGATATTAATGGATAAGCTGAATGTCCGCTTTCAGCTTCAAATGCATAAGTACATCTGGAATCCAGAAACAAGGGGAGTATAATGATTGCGGATTGATGATTTGAGATTTCGGATTGAAAAATGAACTATGGCTTTTTAAACTTTAGATGTTCTTTTAATTATTGAATTGCCACGACCTTTAGGTCGTGGGTTTATTTGCAAACAACATGGGACTTTAGTCCCAGAGTAATTTATAAATTAACAAATTATTTACAATTCTTGACTAAGGATAAAGCAATAATACTTGTAAGTGGCGGCATGGATTCACTTGTCACCGCTGCAATTGCTTCAAAAGATTATGATTTGTCATTTCTGCATTTAAATTATGGTCAGAGGACAGAAACTCGTGAACTTAAAGCATTTAATGATATAGCAGACCATTATTCAATAGCTAACAGGCTTATCGTGGATATCAAATATCTTGCTGAAATAGGAGGTTCATCATTAACAGATAAGAATATTGAAGTATCAAAAGCTGATATTAAAAGCAAAGATATTCCATCATCTTATGTTCCGTTTAGGAATGCTAATATCTTATCCATTTCAGTAAGCTGGGCAGAGGTCATTGGCGCAAAAAAAATATTTATAGGAGCTGTGGAAGAAGATTCAAGCGGTTATCCTGATTGCAGGGAAGTATTCTACAATGCTTTTAATAAAGTAATAGAGCTTGGAACTAAACCTGATTCAAATATTACAATTGAAACTCCAATTATTCATTTAAAGAAATTTGAAATAATTAAAAAAGGTGCTGAGATTAACGCACCATTTAAACTATCATGGTCTTGCTATAAGAATGAAGATAAAGCCTGTGGTGAGTGCGATTCATGCGCACTCAGATTAAAAGGTTTTCAATTAGCAGGTCTTGTTGACCCAATAGACTATGTTTATCGTCCATTGTATATTAAATAATTAACCAAATTATATTATCATGAAAAATCTAAGATATTCCATAATTACATTAATCTTGCTGGTAGCATTTATTCTTTCAACCGGCTGTGGTAAAAAAAATGATTCAACTACTGATAAAGATGATGAAAAGTCAGAAAATAAAGATTCAAAAGATAATTCCACATTTTCAAGAGATAAGCCATTTATGGTTGAATTTGAATTAACAGGCAGAGAAAAGGGCGAGGGGACTGTGAGCGCTATCTATGATGGCAAAAAATGCCGTTCATCAAGCACTTTTGATGCTGATGGCAAGAAATTTTCTGCTACGGCTTATTTTGATGGGGGAGATGTAGTTTATTCTGTTTCAGAAATTGCCGGTGTAAAAATGGGAATGAAGTTTGATAAGAAGAAATTCAGCGATACTAAAGATAATGTTGACGTTAATTCTTTCCGCGACTATCTTGACCAGATGGAAAAAACAGGAGATGAAGAGATTTTGGGATATAAGTGTGAGATATATAAGCATAAAGAAAAGAATTTTACTGTAAGTCTTTATGAAAAAACTGTGCCTTTAAGAATGGGTTCCGCAGATGGAAAAACATATATGAAGGCAACAAAGTTTGAAAAAGATATAAAAGTTACCGATGATATGTTTAAGGCCCCCCAAGATGTTAAATATCTTGATATGACTAATATGCTTGAGGATATGAAGAAGATGGGAACAGATACAGATGGCAAAAAGAATATGAAAGATTTAAAAGATAAAACAAAAGAGATGGAAGAAATAATGAAAAATTACAAGAAATAATTGTTTTTTCAGTATTTTTTGCTTCAAAAACCGATAAAAAGAATATTTAATTATAAATGGATTTTCTAATTATAAAATATCAAATATATTGACAAAATTTATTAATAAAATAATCTAATCTCAGATCGAAATTTAACATTTTATAAACATTAAATAACTAATTATGAGAAATACAGCAACAGTGTTAAAACCCCTGTTTGTATTTTTATTATTCTTTCAGGTTTCGGTCTTTTCACAGTATAATTCAGGTGGAAAGCCAATAAGCTCATTAACAGATTTGACAGGTAATTTTCAAAAGGTAACAATGCCTTCATTTGATCTTGTTGCTATGATTGATGAAGATCATATCAATGCCGGTAAAATTGGGTTACCTTTCAGATATGGTAAAGTATTTGAAGTGAATTACGATCTTACTAATTCCGGTACCTGGGAAAACTTACCTGATGGAAGCAGGGTTTGGAGATTAGCAGTTAAATCAGGAAATGCAATTTCAGTTAACTTATTTTACAAAGAATTTTTCATGCCAAAAGGCGCGATGCTTTATCTCTATAACAGTAATAAAAGTGAGTTATTAGGTGCATTTTCAGAACTCAACAATACCGAAGACCAGCATTTTGCAACGGCGCCAACTATAGGCGAAATAACTGTACTAGAATATTATGAGCCTGTATATTCAAAAGGTAAGGGAAAATTAAAAATATCCCAGGTTGTTCATGCATACAAAGATATTTACGGTTTTTTAACAACAGATGAACTTGTCTGCAATATTAATATCAACTGTCCTGTTGGTGCTCCCTGGGTTGAACAAAAACGTTCTGTAACAAGAATAACTTTTACACAGGGTGGCAACGGATATTTATGTACAGGTTCTCTTGTGAATAATGCATTACAAAACAGAAGTCTGACGTATTTAACCGCAGAGCATTGTGCACCTGATAATCATTCAAGTATGGTATTCTTTTTCAATTATGAAAATCCAGGTTGTTATGGTAGTGGAGGAAGTTTAAGCCAAACATTATCAGGGGCTACATTAAAAGCATCAAACTATGCAACTGACTTTCGATTGGTTCAAATTAACGGAACAATGCCAGCTTCTTATAATGCCTTTTTTAATGGTTGGGATAGAACGGGAACTCAGCCAACAAATGAAGTGGCAATTCATCATCCGGGCGGAGCTAATAAGAAAATCTCATTTGATAATAATCCTGCTACTACATCAAATGGATTTGGCGGAAGACTTGTAAACGGTTTCTGGCAGGTTATTTGGGATATTGGAATGACTGAAGGCGGTTCTTCAGGGTGTCCGTTGTATGATCAGAATAAGCGTGTTGTTGGCCAAAACCTTGGAGGTATAGCATCACAATGTGAAAATCCGCAAGGTGTTTATAAGGTTTTTGGTAAGTTTTCAGAATCATGGAGCTATGGTGGATCTTCAACAAATCAATTAAAAGATTGGCTTGATCCAAATAATACAAATATTTCAATATTAGATGGTATAAATGATTTGCAAGGTGTAGCTCCTTTTTCTAATTTTACATCAGATACACAGTATGTACCAATAAACGGAGGTCCAGTAAATTTTTATGATATGTCAGCCAATGTTCCGACATCATGGAGTTGGAGTTTTCCAGGCGGAACACCCCCTACATCCACTATTCGTAACCCAACCAACATTAACTATTCACAAACAGGAGCCTATTCAGTTAGTTTAACAGCAACTAATCAATATGGTTCTAACACATATACAGCTTTGAATTACATTAGAGTGGCTGGTTTACCGTTAAATATATTTTCGCTTATCTCACCTATAACAAATACAACTATTATCGTATCTGCACAGGATCCGAGTACTACAGATTTTGTATGGGGTAAATCAGCAAACGGAAATTCAATTAAATATATTTTTAAAATAAAAAAACTTGGTAACAATCCTGAATATTCATATTCTAGTAATAACATCGGACTAGATACATTATCTTCAATTAGAAAAAGTTTTCTTGATAGCCTTGGAACAACTATGGGATATACTGGTGATTCTGTAAGATGTACATGGAGAGCAGCTTCTACAAATGGTGTTGATACATTATTATCTTCAGGAGTATTCCTAGTAACTTTAAGAAGATCAACAATTGGAATTACACAAATAAGTAGCTCAATTCCTCAATCCTTCAAATTATATAATAATTATCCTAATCCTTTTAATCCAACAACTATTATCAATTTTGATGTACCTAAACAGGGTTCTTTAAAGTTAAAGATTTATAATACATTAGGTGAATTGATAAGTACAATAGTTGACCAGACATTTTCACCAGGTACTTATAGCGTTGATTTTGACGGTACTAATTTAGCTACTGGAATATATTTCTATTCACTTGAATCAGAAAGTGTTTTACAGGTTAAACGTATGGTATTAGTAAAATAATCCTGATAAATTCTGGATTAAATTAAAGGAACGGCAAAAAACTGTTCCTTTTTTAATTTTAGAGATAAAAAATACTATTTTTTTGTCAATTGAAAATTTATCAAAAATTCGTTATTTTACTTTATAAAAGCAAAAAATATCAGTATTTACACTGAAGAGTTAAGAAAGGTGAAGTAATGAAGATAGCTGTATGTGTTTCTCAAGTGCCCGATACTACTACAAAAGTAAAAGTGGGCTCTGATGGAAAAACAATTGACCCTGCGGGCGTTACATATATTATTAATCCATATGATGAATTTGCTGTTGAGGCAGCCTTGCAGCTGAAAGAAAAACATGGCGGGGAAACAATAGTTGTTTCAGTTGGAAAAGAAAGTAACAAAGAAGCTATTAAAAAAGCTTTTGCAATGGGAATTGAAAAAGGAATTCTGGTAAAATCTGAGTCTGAAATGGACTCATACTCAGTTGCTAGGAATTTAGCAGATGTTTTAAAAGAAATTAACCCTGATATTATTTGTTTCGGTAAACAATCTATAGATTATGATGATTCACAGGTTGGACAACTTGTCGCAGAAATGCTTTCTATACCTTCTATCAGCGTGGTAGTAAGTATAAATGTTGATGGCAGTAAAATTACCTGTGAAAGAGAAATCGAAGGCGGTAAAGAAGTTGTTGAAGCTTCATTACCTGTAGCTATTTCCGCTCAAAGAGGGTTGAATAATCCAAGATATCCAAACTTAAAAGGTATCATGCAGGCTAAATCAAAGCCAATTGAAGAGAAACAGCCTACTTACACAGAAAACAAAACTGAAATATTAAAGATGAGCCTTCCACATGCAAAACCTAAAGGTAAAATAGTAGGGACTGATGTTTCTGCAGTACCGGAACTTGTTAGATTGTTAAGAGAGGAAGCTAAGGTGATATAATGAACAAGATATTAGCATTTGTAGAATCACGTGATAACAAGATTAAAAATTCAGGTTTTGAGACCGCTTCAACAGCTTTAAAGGTTGCAGGTGATCTTGGTATTGAAGCTGAAGTTCTTCTGATAGGCAGCAATGTTTCAACCGTTGCAGGTGAATTAGGCGCATATGGAGTAAAAAAAGTTCTTGTAGTCGAAGATCCAAAACTTGAAAAATATTCTACTACAGCATATTCAAAAATTCTTGCCGAAGCTGCTAAGCAAAGAAATGCGGATATTATTGTACTCTCAGCAACATCAATGGGTAAAGATATGTCGCCGGTTGTTTCAGCAAAGCTGGAAGCAGGGCTTGTTTCCGATTGTATTGAAATTAAAACCGATGATGGAAACATTATAGCTACAAGACCTGTTTATGCAGGAAAAGCATATATTGATGTTAAGGTAAGCTCACCAATAAAGATATTTACTTTAAGACCTAATGTTTTTAAATCGGTCAAAGTTGATGGCGTAACAGCTGATGTTGAAAAATTAAATATTCCATTAATTGATTTAGATTTCAGAGTTCAGGTTAAAGAAGTAGTGGTAAGCAATGAAAAATTAGATGTTACAGAAGCTAATATTGTTGTCTCAGGGGGCAGGGGACTAAAGGGACCCGAAAACTTCCACCTTGTAGAGGAGCTTGCTAAAATACTTGGTGGCGCAGCCGGCGCGTCAAGAGCTATTGTTGATGCAGGCTGGAGGCCACATTCTGATCAGGTAGGGCAAACTGGTAAAACTGTAGCGCCTAGTCTTTACATTGCAGTGGGAATCAGTGGAGCAATTCAGCATCTCGCTGGTATGTCCTCATCAAAATGTATTGTAGCAATTAATAAAGATAAAGATGCGCCTATATTCCAGGTTGCTGATTATGGAATTGTTGGGGATGCAATTGAGATATTACCCGTTTTAACTGAAGAGTTTAAAAAGGTTTTATCTAATTAAAAATTGAATTAATAACATAGTAATTGATGGATAACGATAAAATTCAGGTTGATATTTTGGGACTCTCTCCAACCCCGGCACCAGGTGGTACAGGTTACGCATTAATTTTAAAGGAAATAGGCGGTGATAGGCGTTTACCGATAATTATTGGCAGTTTCGAAGCTCAGCATATTGCTTTAGAGCTAGAAGGTATAAAGCCTCCAAGACCGCTTACTCATGATTTGATCAAAAATATTATTGAACTTCTTGGTTTTTCAATTTCATATGTATATATAAATGAATTAAGAGAAGGCACATTTTTTGCTAAGATAAAACTTGATGTTGGCAGCGTAGATGAAATTGATTCCAGACCCTCAGATGCGATCGCTCTTGCATTAAAGTTTGCTGTACCGATATATGTCAACGAAGACGTAATGAATGAAATAGCTTTTATCCCTGATAAAGAAGGTGATGAAGAAGGAGCAGTAGACGATATATTTAAGCAACCTGAAGTAGCCGAGGCACAGGAAAGGGCTGCTGACCCATTTACAAGAAAATTGAATAAGCTGCAAACTGACTTAAAATCAGCAATTGATAGCGAAGAGTATGAAAAAGCTGCTTCTTTAAGAGATGAGATCAAAAAACTTGAAATTAGCAGGTAATATTTACTGAAATTATTAATTTTACCCAAATGCCTGTCTTTATAACAGGCATTTTTATTTTTTAATATGAACCTGGCAATCGATATTGGAAACAGTTTTACCCATTTTGCTGTGTATAAAAGCAGGAAGCAATTGTATTCAGTTAAATACAGTTCTACAAATAAGTCCGTAGTTACTAAGTACCTTTCGTTGATAAAAAAGAAATTCAAAATTGATTGCATTGGTATAGCATCAGTTAATAACAAAGCAGAAAGATATCTAATTCAAACATGCAGAAAATTATTTAAGATTACTCCTATAACTATCAATTATAAAAGTAAATTACCTGTCAAAATCAAAATTAAATCTCCCGAAACATTAGGGGTGGATAGAATCTGCAACGCGGTTTACGCTTACACATATTTCAATAATAAATATAATGTTTTGATAGCAGATCTTGGTACAGCAAATACATATGATATTGTAACTAAAAAAGGGGAATTTATCGGTGGAATAATCGCTCCTGGTATTATGACATCATCTAAAGCATTGAATATTAATACTGCTAATTTGCCTCTATTGGCATACGGAAAATTATCGAAAAATGCTCCACTTTTAGGAAATAATACGTTTGAAGCAATACAATCCGGTCTGGTTAATTATATGAAATCAGCAACAGAAGGTATTGTACAAAAAGTTAAAAAACAATTTAAGGGAAATTTAAAAGTTATTATTACCGGTGGGTCGTCTGAATTATTGCTCAAAAAAGTAAGTTTTAAGTACATTCATATAGAAAATACTGTACTTGAAGGTATTAATATTATATTAAAATATAAAAATACCGTTAAGTAACTTATATTATGAAAATTATAACAGAAAATCATTCTTTCAAAACTAAAGGTAATTGCGATATCATTAATCTTTCTGAAGTTCTGCAGAAATCATTTGAAAAAAGTAAATTAAAAAATGGCAACGTTACTGTATTTGTAGTTGGCTCTACTGCATCTATCAGCACAATTGAATATGAACCAGGATTAAAGAAAGATCTACCTGAAGTACTGGAGAAATTTATTCCTGCAGGAAAGAAATACCATCATAATGATACATGGGGAGACCATAACGGGCACTCTCATCTTCGTTCTACATTATTTGGCTGTTCACAGACTATCCCATTTGTTAATGGTGATATGCAATTAGGTACATGGCAGCAGATTATACTCATAGATTTTGATGAAAGACCCCGAACGCGCAAGGTAATTTTTCAATTCATAGGTGAATGACCCCAAAAACAGAGAAAATACTGCTTTTGGTTGTATTTATTTTCTGTTTGGCAATTAGGCTGGCATTTATCTCTCAAAAAAACTTGTGGTTTGATGAAGTGTTTTCGTGGCATCTAAGCATGAACTCGTTTTATGAGATAATCGTAAGGACTTCAAACGATATACACCCTCCATTGTATTATTTTATACTTAAGATATGGAATTTTATTTTTAGCGATTCAGTTGTTTCAATGAGATTGCTCTCAACATTGTTTGCATCTGCGGCAATATTTTTTATATACCCTGTAAGCAGGCGATTTATGGATCCCATGCAATCTTTTCTGGTCATAATACTATACTCAGTATCACCTTTAAATCTATATTATTCACAGGAAGTCCGTATGTC
>JANPBV010000019.1:0-2667 GCA_031430615.1 Ignavibacteria bacterium
GAATTTCTTTTACTTCTTCCTGCGCCCTATCAAGGTCCTCAGGAAAATCTATTTCCATACATTTATATTCTGAAACATCCACAGCATACATAGCGTTCCCCTTATCATACAACTCCTGGAACGATGCTTCATAGAACTCGTTCACATTGTTTTCCTTAACAATTTTGCGCTGAAGCACTTCACCCAGCTTAACAAAAAAATCATGTGAGAACCGCTCGATGCCTATTGATTCACCATAACTCGCATCAATATCCAAATGTTTACCAATATGCTCAATTTTGTTAGTACTATCAATTATAACTTTAATCTCCTCATCACTTAATTTGTGCCCCCTTTTTACAGCAAGTGAATCGGTATGCGGAAAATTAAAAAGCTTCGAAATTATGCGGTAATCGAACAATATATCGCTATCTAAAAGAATTGAATCACCTTTTATGTAATTTTTGGTCATCCAAAGGGAATAACTGTTATTATTATTCTCATAATCGCTGTTTGTAAGATAAGTTATATCAAGTCCCGGGAATTTTACAGAAATATGCCCTTTTATCATATTTTCCATGTAACCTGTGACCATAACAAAGCTTGGAACCCCGTTTTTGAGGATATTATTAATAGTCATCTCAAGCAGAGTTTTGCCTCCCGCTTTTAAAAGACATTTTGGTGTTGAATCGGTAAGCGGTCTAAGCCTTTTAGCCATTCCCGCAGCTAGTATTATTGCCTGCATTTCGTTTATTCCCGCGCAAGCGGGAATCCATATTATGTAAGCAACAAAAATACTGAAAATGTGATTAAGAAACAGTGGAGAAAAAGAATACGTATTACAAGATTTAAAAAGTTTCTATATTTGAGGATATATGCATTTGCATTTATTTGAATTTGAGGATTTCAAGTGGTTCCCCAATGTAATAAGAAAGGGACAGACTGATTATCTTCATTTTATGATAAATAAATTCAATATTTACAAACCCGCCGCAGGTATTATAGAAGAGGTCATAGAAAATTCAGGATATAACGAAATCCTTGACCTTTGTTCAGGTGGTGGAGGCGGAATGGATCTTTTTCAATCTGAACTTAAGAAGATAACAGGAAAAGACATTAAAATTGTACTAAGTGATAAATACCCAAATGTTGAAGCATTTGAAAAGATCAAAAAAGAAACAAAGTGCAAAGTAGATTATATAAAAGAATCGGTAGATATTTTGAGCGTTACGGAAAACAGTAAATGCATCAGGACCATTTTTTCAGCGTTCCATCATTTTAAACCGGAGGATGCGAGATCAATTCTCGAGCAGGCAGTAAATAATAACGTACCGATAGCAATATTTGAAGGAGCTGCCAAAGATATTAAAAACTTTTTTGGGATACTGCTGTTTACACCAATAATCTTTTTATTAATTACTCCGTTTATGAAGCCGTTCAGGTTAAGCAGATTATTTTTTACATATATCATCCCTCTGATACCCATTACAACTGTATGGGATGGTCTTGTTTCGATTTTAAGGATGTATACCCCGGATGAAATGCTAAGTATGGCAAATTCTGTTACACAAAATGGCTTTATATGGAAATCAGGCAAAGTAAAGAATAGTATTGGTACTTCGATAATGTATCTTACAGGTTATAAATCAAATTAAATTATAGAATCTTATGGAAATATTAAAAGTACTCTCAATAATCGTTCAGCTTGGTATGCCGCCTGCGTTTCCCGAGGGTGACGCATCCTTGCAGCAGCCGCTGCCTGATAAAGTTGAAGTTATATGCAAAGATGAAGGCTCAACTTACATTAATAAAATGCATACTTTGCATAACAGCCCGAAGCTTGAAAAAACTTCGGCATCGCTCTTTACTAAAGATAACATAAAGAGCTTGTACATATTTTTAACACAGATAGATTCAACTCACCTTTACATAGAAGACTGCGACTACAGTATGCTTAAGTTTTTAAGAGATAAGACCAAACAGCAGGACTTGAAATACAGGGTTGTGGATTCCAGTGACAGTTTTGTGAATATAGAAAAGCTAAGGCAGGTACAGTGGCAGAAACCCATTGGTATGAAAATGTTTGAAAACGGCACAGTGTTTGAGACAACTTTTGATAATTACACTGAATATTGGGAGTGCGGAAATAAACTTGACTACTCCCCTAAGTATCCGTATTCAAAACCAAAAGATACGCCATTAAGGAAAAATTACAACGAAGAACAGAATGAAGATCTTTTTTATATTTTAACTCACCCTACTATGGTATTTTCAGTCATACCGCTTGATGAGATGAGCTATGAGCTTCCATATAACCTTGATGGTACTTCATACGAAACCAAAATGGCGGCAAAAAATGACGGTAAAATTGAAGGTATGGCAATTGACTTGAACGGTGATAAAATAGCTGATGCTTTCTGGTATAATCAATTGGGTGAGAGTAAAATAGCGGAAGTATATACAAGACTTTATATTAATGTTGGCGGTAAGTGGCACCTTTGGTGGTACACATATTTCAGAGAAATGTAATTTTTACGGAAAGATAATACAGTAAATGATAAAAGCAATAATTTTTGATATGGATGGCGTGATCCTTGATTCAGAACCGTACTGGCAGGAAGCTGAAATTAGGATATTTAACTCTCTTGGTGTGCCGTTAACGGAGGCGATGTGCGAAACAACAACAGG
>JANPBV010000020.1:0-15262 GCA_031430615.1 Ignavibacteria bacterium
TGAATAATTTATTCTGATCGTTAGAACAAAAAACTATTTTTTTATTCAATTCAAATATTTTCGATAATATAAAACAAGTTAAAGATCCTCTAATACCTGTAAAAAAGAGATCTTTGCCGCCTTTTTCTTCTATAATGCTGAATTCAGGGGTATTATATATTTTATCCTTAATTTCTTTTAACACAATTTATTGCTCAGGGTTATGAATTCTTCCATACTAAGGCTCTCAGCCCTGCGTCCGAAATCCAGGTCAGACTTCGTAATATCAACTTCAATTTTTTTCAGGCAGTTTCTAAGTGTTTTTCTCCTTGTGCTAAAAGAAGCTTTCACAAGTTTCCTGAAAAATCCAATATCATTAATTTGGTCTTCAATTGACGAAGTGAAATCAAAATATATTATTCTGGAATCAACTTTAGGCTTTGGGTAAAAACTATTACATGAAACTTTAAACAGAAGTTTTGACCGGCAGAACACATTCACAAGAACGCTTGGTATGCCGTATTCTTTATTCCCCGGGCTGGCGGTAATTCTTCTTGCAACTTCTTCCTGAATCATTAACTGGGCATCTTTAATAATTGCCCTGTTATCAAGAAGCTTAAAGATAATTGGAGAGGTAATATTATATGGTATGTTGCCTATAACCCGAAGTTTTTGATCAGGTACATTAAAAAGCTCATTCATATCGTACTTAAGGAAATCACGGTTAATAATATTCAAACCGGGGAATTTTTCTTTAAGTATCGCGCAATTATTTCTGTCAAATTCAATAACTGTAAGGTCAGAAGTTTTCTCCAGAATAAACTTTGTGAGAGCGCCTTTCCCAGGACCTATTTCTAAGACCTGTTCACCGGGTTGAATATCAAAAGCGTTAACAATGTTCCTGCAGATGTTTTCATCTGTAAGGTAATTTTGCCCCAGGGATCTTTTGGGTCTGGTATTATTTCGGTTTAATTCAAACAATTTCTTCAGGGATTTAAAATAAGCAATTCATATTTTTTATCAAGCATATCCATTTCACTCATTGAGTTTTTCTTGTAGTCGCCATAGCTCCACATCCTTGCCTGATCGCTGTAATGATTGTTTATCGGCTGACCGGATTGACCTGTAGTATTAATTGTCAAAGAATGCTCTATATCGCCAAGATTTATCATCATTCTCATTGAAGCGCCAACAACGACATTAAACGTTCCTTTGTTTATTACGTCACTGAAACGGTATTCAGTATTATTAACACTTGTCTGGTCGCCTCCAACCTCGAAAGGTCCAATATTAAAAGTTTTATCAAGCGCTTCAACAAAACCCATTGGATGCCTGAACTTTACATTGTGCAGTGAACCCCAGTTCCATGTATTAATATCTTTATTGGTAAATTTGGTTTTCAAAAATTCAATTGCCTGCCCTAGACTTTTTTTAACTATATCTGCCCGTTTTTCAACTTCCTTTGTTTTAATATTATCGAACCAGGGGTTATCAGACTGTTTCATTAAAATTTCAAGTGCGCGGTATGGAATATTTTGAATTGAAATGAAATCATTAAAAATATTCTCGCCTAATTCATCTTCAAAAATATTTTTGATGAGGAAAACAAGGTATGTATTATAAACTGAACCAATGGATTCATTTTTGGAAATTTCTCCGTTCCAGTTTTTAAATCTTTCAACTGTCCAATCTATATCACTATTGCCCTGTAATGAATTATTTTGAATATCTGAATTAATATCCTTTACAATTTCTTTTGCGTAAGGAGATTCATAACTATTTTGCAGAAGCTTAAAATCTTCAAGATCAAAAACTGTTTTTGAATCAATAAATTGCTTTATCCTTGTATATCTTGATGATGGCTCCCAAAGATATGAAATGTAATACTTATCTTTTCTATCCTTCATCCATGTAAATGGATCGGTATTTGCAGTAATTATATAACCTTCGGGTGGATTGTATACTTCAGGCATTATATCGAAATCAATGAAACCTGTCCAGTTAAGCTCATCTTCACCGGGGAAAATAAAGCTGTTATTAACATTGGTCTTTCTTATCGGAATCTTACCGCCTGCTCGGTAACCAATGTTTCCGTAAATATCAGCATAGATGAAGTTCTGCGCTGGTACGCAAAAATCCTTTAACGCATTTTTAAAGTCATCCCAGTTCTTAGCAGTATTGATACCAAAGAAACATTTTATTTCATCACTTTCTTCAAAGCCTGTCCAGCGAAATGTCATTAGCTTATCTTTGTACGGGTCATCAGGATTTTCGGTCATATCCGCAAATCCTTTTACTTTGAGGTCAGAAATAACAGGTCCGATTTTAGTTGTGTGAACAATAAACACGGTTTCAAGTGTATCTTTTACAAATATCTTTTCAATAATGGAATCCATTGCAACAGACTGGTTATTGTAAATATATTTTTTACTGTCAGTGGAATCTTTTTTCAGTATTACAAAATCATTATCGTCATTCATTAGATTGGTTAAACCCCAGCTAATGAACTTATTGTTTCCTATTACTATTCCCGGAATTCCAGGGAAGGACATTCCTCTTACATCAAGTGAGCCGCCCTTTAAGTAAATTTCATACCATCTCGATGGAGCTTGCAGGGCAAGGTGCGGGTCATTTGCCATAAGCGGTTTGCCGAACATTGAACGGTTGCCGGATACTACCCATGAATTGCTTCCAACATGCGAAACATTTTTATTGAAATATTCCCTGTAACTTTGGTTCATTTCAAAAAAACCTTTACCTAAAAAAGCAACCTGGCTTAAGTAACTGGAATTTTCATTCCCAAGATAACCAATTTCTTTTTTATCTTTATCTGAAGTTGAATCGGTTTCTTCTTCTGCGGGTTTTTTATAAATTGTAATATTTGTATCGGGAAATATAAGCGAGGTTTTTTCAATACCGGTTTTGTTTAGGACTTCGCCCATAATATAATCGGTATACCACGCAATATTCAGATCCCATCCCATCATCCTTGCAAGCATCAATGAATTTTCCGGTTTCCACGGGTCGGGCTTATAGTTCAATGCATCAAACTCCACAGGCAGGTTATCATAATGAGTTTCGATAAACTTATTTACACCTGCGGTATATGATTCCAGTATCTTTTTAGATTCAGGGCTGATGCTGCTGAACCAATTATAAGCAAAGCGGTGAATGCCGATAGTTCTGAAGAGTTTATCAAATTCAATAACAGAAGACCCTAAAATTTCAGAAAGCCTGCCTTCGGCAACCCTTCGGGTCAAATCCATCTGCCATAGCCTATCCTGAGCATGCATGTAACCTTCTGTAAAATATGCATCATCCTGATTTTGGGCAATAACTTGTGGCACACCATAATCATCGAAATATACTTTAACCTGCGATTTTAAGCCTGAAACGGCAATTTCGCCTGTTGTTGGATAGAATGACTTTTTGGAGAGATTATTAAAAAGTAAACCCAGAATAATTATTACGGGTATTATTACTATTAAGATACCAAGAAACGTTTTACCGTATTTATTCATTTAAATATATATAAATATAACCATATTACATTTGAACTTAAATTCTTATTTTCGTCTTAGTAATCTTCAAAAATCAGCGGAGAAAAACACATGAAAAAAGCATTTTTTTTAATTGCCCTCTTTTTTATCAGCAGTATAGCTTATTCACAAATAGATTTTAAAAAAGGCTCGGTTGCTGATATACTTGCAATGGCTAAAGCTGAAAAAAAGCTTGTTATGGTTGATGTTATGACTGACTGGTGCAAATGGTGCATTGAGCTTGATAATAAAGTTTATGCAAAAAAAGATATTTCTGATTTTGCCAACGCTAACCAGATAAATTACAAGATAGATGCCGAAAAAGGTGAAGGTATTGATTTTGCGAAGAAATACAAGATACAGGGTTTCCCGTCTATCTTATTCTTAGATGGTGATGGAAACGAAGTTGACAGAGTTTATGGTTACGTTCCCGCAAAAGATTTCATGGAAATGATGCAGGATTATAACAAAGGAGTTAATACATTTGCATACCTTAAGGCTGAAGTTGAAAAGAACCCATCTAATATAGAAGCTTCATTAAAGCTTGCTGATAAATATTCAATGTACAGTGAAAGCGATAAAGCAAAAGAACTGCTTAATAAAATTGTTGAAACAGATGGATCCAATGCAGGCGGCAAGACCGATGACGCAAAGTTCCGTTTAATATCATTTACAGAAAAAGAAGAAAAAGCTAAACAGCTCGAAGCATTCATTACCGCTAATCCTACCAGCGACCAGTTAAAGGATGCTTATGTGTCACTATCGGAAACATATTTTTATGAGTTGAGCGACCTCGCGTCATCAGAAAAATGGTTCAAAGATGCATTAAGTAAATTTCCGAATGATGAATCCGTGAATTCAAGTTACGGGCAGTATATGAACCAAAGAGCTGTTGGACTTGCTGATAAAGGCACAGGAGAGGAAGATTATAAAAAAGGATTAAGCTTTATTGAAACAGCTTTGCAGTATGTTGCAGGCTCAGTAAATGAAGCCAGTTCATATTATATACAGTCAAAGCTTTTCTTTAATTTAAAAGATTATACCAAAGCTAATGAATCAATAGATAAAGCTTTAAAAATATTTGACAGGAAACTCTACAGAGAGCAAAAAGAAAAAGTAGAAAAGCAATTAAGCCAGAAATAAAATGAAAAGGGTACCGCTTTTAATTTTAAAAGCCCTCTTTTTTTTGATGCTGTTTGCGGTTACTTATCAGATGGTAAACAGTTCACTGGATATATATAATAACTTTGCTTATGATAAGGCTGTTTTAAGATTGACGCCATATGGGTATATTCCATTGCTGCAAGACCCGTATGATTACAAAAGCGCGGATTCACAGGTTAAAGGCGGTGATTTTGTTTATGTTGAAAACTGGGAATCAGCTGATAATGGCAGGATTGTGTTTGCGAAGGTTAAATCAAAATTTCACACCGGTTATGTGAATAACAGGCTTCTTGTTGAAGCAAATATAAATGTAATGCCAATTGTTTCTGTTATATTGCTTGGATTTATGATGATACTAATGCTTAGAAAAATTTATTTTAAACTACATAATTTAATATAATATTGTATTCTGCCAAAATTAAAGTTACACTAAGAAAATCTATTCTTGATCCGCAGGGCAAAGCTGTTGAGCACTCTATACAGAGCCTTGGATTTAAAAATATTATTGATACAAGGATAGGGAAGTTTGTTGAATTGAAAATTGATACAAATTCCAATGAAGAAGCTCAATTGATAACCGATGAAGTATGCAAAAAACTTCTGGCTAACCAGGTAATGGAAGATTATGAATTTGAAGTAGTGAGTGTGAACGGCAATTGAGTAACCGGATGAGTAAAGCAAAATTCGGTGTTGTAGTTTTTCCGGGTTCAAATTGCGACCACGATGCATATAATACTTTGAAGAATATTTTGATGCAGGATACGGAATTTTTGTGGCATAAAGATAGCTCAATTGGCGATAGGAATGTAATAATAGTGCCGGGAGGATTTTCATACGGTGATTATTTAAGGTGCGGCGCTATTGCAAGGTTTTCGCCGATAATGAAGGATGTTGTCAGGCATGCTTCTCATGGCGGGGTTGTTATTGGGATTTGCAATGGTTTCCAGATATTGTGTGAATCAGGTTTGCTACCTGGCGCGCTGTTAAGGAATGAAAGCCTTAAGTTTGTATGCAAAAATGTTACATTGAATATTGAGAACAAAAATACCATTTTCACAACCGCTTACAATAGCAACGGGAATGTTAGTATGAATAAGATGGTTGTGCCTGTTGCGCATGGTGATGGTAACTATATATGTGATGAAGACACACTGAAAATGCTGAATGATAGTAAGCAGGTTGTGTTCCGATATGAAGAAAATCCCAATGGCGCTATGGATAATATAGCAGGCATAATAAATAAAGAAGGAAATGTACTTGGTATGATGCCGCATCCCGAAAGAGCAAGCGAGAGTATTGTAGGAAGCAGCGACGGAAGGTATCTTTTTGAAAGTGTGATAAATTCGCTAAATTAATTAGTTATGGGTTCACTTGAAGTAACAACATACCTACTTTTCATTGCGGTTATTTTGTATTGTTTGATAAAAGTAGTTAGTAAAATTTTTCATAAATAATTTTCATTTATAAGGAAACAGGAGTAATAAAATGTTTGGATTAGGTCCGCAGGAATTAATCTTAATTTGTATAGTAATACTTGTGCTCTTTGGCGCCAAAAAGATACCTGATCTTATGTCAGGTTTTGGTAAAGGTATCAGGGAGTTCAAAAAAGCTTCAAAAGATATTGAGTCTGAAATAACAAACGCAACAACTGACGATAAAAAGCCAAGTTGAAAATATTTTTTGAAAGCTGATAAACAAATTTTTGATAAGCATGCACACTGATTACGCCGCGTTACGTTCAGAACTGACATCAGGTAAGGTTTCCTGTACTGATGTTGTAAAATATTATCTTTCTAACATAGAAAAAGGAAAGCATTTGAATGCTTTCCTTTTGGTTTTTAAAGAAGAAGCTTTAAAAAGAGCGCAGGAAATTGATGTAAAAATTAAATCAGGAACTGCAGGTCAGCCTATTGGCAGACTTGCCGGAATGGTTATTGCTGTTAAAGATGTACTCTCATTAAAAGGTTACCGGCTTACATGTGGCTCAAAAATACTTGAAAATTTCGAAGCGTTATATACTGCAACAGCAGTTCAGAGGCTCTTAGATGAAGATGCTATTATAATTGGTAAGACAAATTGCGATGAATTTGCAATGGGTTCATCCAACGAAAATTCCGCTTACGGTAATGTACTTAACCCACTGGATGAAACCCGTGTACCGGGCGGCTCATCAGGCGGAAGCGCTGTGGCTGTTGCCGCAGATATGTGTATGGTATCACTTGGCACTGATACGGGAGGCTCGATACGCCAACCTGCAGCATTTTGCGGTGTAGCAGGATTAAAACCCACTTATGGCAGAGTTTCCAGGTACGGATTGACTGCTTTTGCTTCCTCGTTTGATTCAATTGGACCCTTTGCAAAGAATGTAAAAGATGCGGCGCTTGTACTTGAAGTTATGGCAGGTAAAGATAAAAACGATTCAACTTCGGTTGAGCTTAGTGTGAATAATTACAGTAGCGAAATAGAAAATATTGATCTCGGTAATCTTAAAATTGGAATTGTCGAAGATCTGAATGATGAAGCATTACAGCCTGAGATAAAGGAATCATTAAGCAAAACGGTTGAATTGCTCAGGGCAAAAGGTTGTAAAATAATTCCTATAAAACTTCCAAATTTAAAATACTCTATCCAGGCATATTACATTTTAACAACTGCAGAAGCATCAAGTAACCTCGCGAGGTATGATGGCGCGAGATACGGAAAGCGCTCCGTTGATTCAGCTAATATGGAAGATATGTATGTTAATTCCAGGACAGAAGGATTTGGGGCAGAAGTAAAAAGAAGAATTATGCTTGGTACTTATGTGCTTTCAGCGGGGTATTATGATGCTTATTATAAAAAGGCGCAGAAAGTAAGAAGACTTATAAAAGAGGATTTTACAAATGCTTTTGAAAAGGTTGATATAATTCTAACTCCAACAACACCCACAACTGCATTTAAGATAGGTGAAAAAACCAATGACCCGCTTGCAATGTACTTAAATGATATCTATACAACAGCATCTAATTTATCAGGAAATCCTGCACTAAGTATTCCTGCGGGGAAAGATGAAAACGGTCTGCCAATAGGTCTGCAAATAATAGGTAAAGATTTTGATGAAGCGGGTATATTAAAACTGGGTAACTATATTATGCGTAATTGTTAACCTGGAATGCTTCATATTCAGCAATACTGATCTCGATATTTTCTTTTAGCTGCAGATAAATAACCTCAACAGCATCTCCCAAATACCACTCTTTGCTTTTCTTAGTCTTAAAATTCTTTAAAATATCGGAATCTAAAATACTTTTAACCTTACTCAGGTCATCAGGGTTATGAATAATAAAACCTCTAACTATGCATTTTTCCTTAAAAAAAACATAATCTACTTTAAAATTAATGGAAATGTTCTGCAAAGCTACTATAGCCTTATTTAATTGCTCTTTTGTCATAATTTCAAAAATACCTATTCTAAATTTCATATTAAAGTGAATATTAAGTCTGTTTATTATGTAGTAAATGAAAATACTCCACAACTTATTATACTAAAACTATTTTCTGATTGACTAATTTCTTAACATTTCGTTTATTATAATTGAAAATTCCAATGAAAAAAATAAAAATTGTATGTTTGGGCGGAAGCATGGAAGAGAACTCATCCACTTTAGCTCTATTGAAATATTCAGCTTTAAAGTTGAGGGAACTTGGCGCTGAAACATATATAGCTGATATCAAAAAGTTAAATTTGCCAATTTTCAGTTATAAGGCGTTAAAGAGTTTAAAAAATGAGAAATTCAGCATTTTAACCGAGAAAATCAAGGAAGCTGATGGACTGATTTTTTCCTCACCTGAGTATCACGGAACTGTGAGCTCGGCATTCAAGAATGCTATTGATTTCCTTGAGGTACTCTCTGAAAGTAAACCTCCGTATCTCAGTCTTAAACCTATAGGCTGTATATCAGTTGGCGGCGCAGAAAATGCAGGATTTTCAACTCTAAACGCAATGGTGCATATAATCCATAATTTGCGCGCAATAGCAGCCCCGGGTAGTGTTGCAATTGGGTACGGTAATTCCTTATTCAATAAAAAAGGGGAGCTTACAAACGAAATTGTAAAAAAGAGAATTGACCGCTTAACCAGCGAAGTATTTACACTGGCAATTAAGTTAAAGAATTAAATTTTTCTAAATAAAAAATCAGCATGAAAAAAGGGTACTCTTTAAAAAGGATAATTATAGGTTTCTTACCGCTTGTTATTTTTTTATTTTTTTCTTCAGGCGCGCTTTGGCAGGGTAAAACGGGTGATGTTCAGAAAAAAGATATCTATGTAAAAAAAGAAATTGATGTTACAAAGAATGCAGATACGAAAATTAAAAATGATACAACAAAAAAAAATGACGCTGCTGAAGAAGTAAAAGGACCGGCTGATACAGTTAAAATAGGCGCTTATATATTTGCGTTATATGACCTGGACTTCCCGGGAAACAAAATTAACGCGGATTTTTATCTTTGGTATAATACAAAAAAAGACAGTTTAGATCTGCTTAATAACCTTGAGGTCATAAATTCAACTGAATTCACCAAGTCATATGAAATGAATGAAAAGCGGGGTGATATCACTTATAATTCAGTTAGGATAAATACAACAATAAAGCAGGAATGGTTAGTAAGTGATTTTCCGTTTGATGAGCAGATGATCGAAATTATGATTGAGGATTTTGACAAGGATAATACAGAACTTGTTTTTGCTGCTGATACATTAGCAAGTAAAATTGATAAACAGGTACACATAGAAGGCTGGAAAATAAAAGATTTTCAGATAAAAGTAGATGACCATACATATGAAACTAATTATGGTGATCCTGATATTCGTTTAACCGATTATTCAGCATATTCAAGGGCAACCATGCATTTTACTCTTGAAAGGGAAGGCAACGGTTTATTCTTCAAATTATTTATAGGTTTATTTATTTCAGTATTAATATCTTTATTAACATTTTTCATCAACCCGCTTGATCTTGACCCAAGGTTTGGGCTTTCAGTGGGAGCTATTTTTGCAGCCATCGCAAGCCAGTATGTTATAACTTCAACCCTACCTCAAAACGCAGGTTTGACACTTGTAGATATTTTGCATGATATATCATTCATATATATATTTTTGTGCATCCTTATTTCAACTATATCGCTTCATTTTATTAAAACAGGTAAAGCAAAGGAGTCGCAAAAACTAGATAGGGTCAGCTTTTTTATCTTTGCAATATCATACATAATATTAATAACTTACTTTATTGGTAAAGCAATTTAATTGAAAATTATATGAGCACAAGAAGAGATTTCTTAAAACAATCAGCAATACTCACAGCGGGCAGTGTGATACTTCCTTCAGCATTTAATATTAATAAAAACGTTAAGCCTAAAGTTGTAATTATCGGCGCTGGATTTTCAGGTCTGGCGGCAGCATACAGACTTAAGCAAAAAGGCTGCGAAGTTGTATTGCTTGAAAGCAGGGGTCGTATTGGTGGAAGAGTATTTTCTCACCTGATAGATAAAGATGAAGACCTTGTTATCGAGCTGGGCGCAGAGTGGGTGGGGGCTTCGCATGAGAGATTAATCGCAATGTGTAAGGAATTCGGTCTTGAGCTTTTTAATAACCAGTTTGAATCACATTTAACTTTTGCCGGAGAGTATTTCCCAAAGGGCGCATGGAATTATTCAGCTGAATGGAAAGCTAAATTTGAAAAGATAATAAAGGATTACCATAATTTCACAGTGGAAGATAAAAAGAAGCTGGATAAGATGGATTGGTGGAGATACCTTGTAAACAACGGTATTACTGAAAGGGATCTGCAAATAAGGGACTTAACTGACAGTACAGATTTTGGCGAAAGTATCAGACATGCCTCAGCATTTGTTGCCTGCGCGGAATATGCGGAATCAAGCGAAAAAAATGAAATGGATTACAAGATAAGAGGTGGCAACAGCCGCTTTGCTGAAGAACTTGCTAAGAGAATTGGTGATGATAATATTAGATTAAAGCATAAAGTCACTGAAGTTAATCAAAGTGACGGAAAAGTTGATGTGTTGTGTGATAACGGTTTGGTTTTCTCAGGTGATAATCTCATTTGCACTGCCCCGGTTTACTCTCTGTTAAAAATAAACTGGAAGCCGGGTTTACCTGAAGAAAAACTAAGCGCTTTAAACCAGCTACAGTATGCAAGAATTTGCAAGCATGCTATATTGTTCAATGAAAGGTTTTGGAAAGATGAAGATTTTGATATGGTGACAGATATTTATGGACATTATTTCTATCATGCAACTAAGAACCAAAAAGGAAACAAAGGTGTGTTAATTTCTTATACAATTGGTGATAAGGCAGATGTTGTTAGCAGGCAAAATGATGAATTTAAAATAAATATGATAAATGATTCACTTAAAACAGCTTTTGGCAATGTAAAAGATAAAATAGTTTCTCAGGTGAATTATTATTGGGGTATGGATGAATATACAAAAGGAGCTTATGCATTATACGGCACGGGTCAATGGTTTACTGTAATGCCTATATTGAGAAAGAAATTTATGAGTACATATTTTGCAGGAGAGCATCTGGCTGACTGGCAGGGATTTATGGAAGGCGCAATTAATACAGGTGAAGAAGCCGCCGATTCAATTGCAGGTTAAATTATTATTGTTTAAAGCTTTTTATATAAGTAAGGTACTCATCATCAAGTTCTTCCATAGATTTTCCTGTAATTTCCTTTAGTTGAGATATCCCTGTGTTATCAATTTCATGTGTATCTCTAAAGAGCTTGTAATATTTATCCAGTAATCCCTTTTCCTGTAAGAACATCAGTAAATATCTTGATTGCGCATAATAGAACGATGTTCTTTTACCGTATAATTCATTATCATTTGTCACCATCAAACGCTGCAGTCCTGTATAAGTATCCCCGCTAATGGCTCTTCTTAACGGAATTATCCTTAAGCTGAATTCCCCGATAAGATTCCCATTCTTAAATACAGACTTTTCATTCAGGGATGCAAAACCTTCATCAAACCATGAAGTCGCATTAGGGAAGTCAGATTTGATGAACCTGTGTGTAATTTCATGCAATATGCTTCCTTTCCAGCTAACATACCTTATGACAATAACATTCCTGGATATCTTGAAAAAGCCATAGGGTGAAATATCGATTTCAGCAATATCATAATTTTTCAGAACGAATTCTTTATAATTATCAAATTCAGCGAAAAGATATATTGGTGTAATTTTATCCGGTAATTTGTTTACATAATTATTTGTCATTGCATCAATAGTATTTCTAACATCATTATCTATTAATTTATATGTTAGCTCGTCATTCATATCAGAAAATACTACAAAATATTTAAATTTTGTGATTGACATTCCACCAGGTATAATTTTAGATTGCTCATTGATAATTGAATTGTAGTCAAAATTAGAGAATGTTTCTTCCAATTCTGATAAATTGTTCTTTTCATCTTTGCCGGTATCAGAAGTATCAATTCTGAGGGGTTGTGATTCTATGTTACTTTCAGTTTTGAACCCGCAACCCAGCAAAATTGCAAGAATAATGAATAATAGTACAATAAAGCTCTTTCTCATTTAAATTCAGCTATTGTCAAAAATACATGGTTTGATATAATAACATTTAACAATCATATTTGGTTCTATTTAAATAATAAATATATGAAAATTAAAATTCTGGTTTTATGCACCGGAAATTCTTGCCGAAGCCAGATGGCTGAAGGACTAATACGCAGTTTTAGTGATGAAATTGAGGTTTTTTCTGCCGGTACTAGACCTGAGAAAAATGTAAACCAGTTTGCTGTAGAAGTAATGAAAGAAATTGGATTGGATATCAGCTCTCAGTATCCCAAAAATGTGAGCGAATTTATTAGTGTGGATTTTGATTATGTGATTACTGTATGTGATAATGCTAAGGAGATTTGCCCGGTATTTACTGGTAATGTTAAAAACCAGCTGCATATAGGTTTTGAAGATCCAGCAAATGCAACAGGCACAGATGAAGAAATATTAAATGTATATAGAAAAGTACGGGACGAAATTAAAACTGCATTTAGAGAAACATTTAAAAATTTAAAAAAGTAATGTTCTATTTCTTTGCAAATTTTATCCTGAAAGTTGTGCCAATATGGTTTTCCATCAAAATTGTGCCATCAATTTGTCCAACCAATGTATTAACAAGCTGAAGACCAAGTGACTTGGTTTGCTTATAATTAATTTCTTCCGGGAACCCTATTCCGTCATCACTGATAATTATTTCATATTCTTTATCATCCAGATATTTTAGCTCAACATAAATTTTACCTTTCCTTCCTTCGGGGAATGCATACTTAAGTGAATTTGATATTAACTCGTTAAGTATTAAACCGCATGGAATAGCGAGATCTATGCTTAAGTTAACATCTGTAGAATTTATAAATAATTCCAGGTCATGTGACTTTGATTTATAAACATTGAAAAGATGCTTGGAAAGCTGCTGTATATATTCATTGAAGTCAATTTCAGTAAAATCTTTTGACTGGTATAATTTCTGGTGAACAAGCGCCATTGAACGTACACGGTTTTGACTGTCGGTCAATATATCCAGTGAATTTTCATCTTTAACGTAACCGGATTGCAGCTTAAGCAGGCTGGATACAACCTGCAGGTTATTTTTTACCCTGTGGTGGATTTCTTTTAAGAGGAGTTCTTTTTCCTTTAATGAACGGCTTATTTTTTGTTCTGTTAGTTTCCTCTCGGTAATATCTATCAGCACCCCTGTTAAATAAGATTCTCTATCATTTACTTTAACCTTGAACATATGGTCCTCAATCCAGATGTACCCTCCATCTTTTTTTTCTACTCTGAACTCCATATTAAGAATACTGCCGTCATTGAGTTTATTCCATTTATTTAATGAGTCTCTTACATTTTGTATATCATCAGAGTGCATTATCTTACCAAAGAAAAATTTAACTGCCATTATTTCAGTAGGTGAGTAACCGATCATTTCTGTAATATTATCTGAAATAAAATCACTTCCCATTCCTGATTGGTATATTACAACTTTAGGCAGGTTTTTAAGAATTGCTGTAAGTTTTGTCTCGGTTTCAAACATCTTAAGCTGAGTCTTCTTTTGTGCGGTTATATCTATCATTATACCTGAATAATACGGTTTTGCATTTTGAAGGTTTACTTCATACATATGATCTTCCAGCCAAATTACTTCATTGTTCTTATTTCTTACCCTGATCTCATTACTTATAACACCTTTAGCCCCGCTCTTTTTCCAGTTTATAACTTTTTCATCATATGTCTTAATATCTTCATCAAGCATAAGATTGCTGAACAATGATTCATTGTCCATAAACTCAGCTGCGGAGTAACCAAGGATACCCATTATATTTTCTGAAACAAAATTAATATCTTCACCATATTCATAAATAGAAACATTAGGTAAATTATTTAAAACAGCAGTAAGCCTTGCCTGTGTTTGTTTTAATTTCTGGTCAGATTCTATTTTATCGGTTATATCTACAACCTGCGCTATTTGCTGAAAAGGTTTTCCATTTATATCCCGCAGGACATTTAGCCTGAGATCAACATAAACATTTTTTCCTGTTTTATGAATATACCTTTTTTCAATATGAAAATTTGAATTTTTCTCTATAGCACCTTTTTCGAAAATTATATCTTCATGTTCAATATCTTCGGGGTGCTTGATATCTTCAAAGGTCATTGTCAATAGCTCACTTTTAGTGTAACCAACAATATCGCAAAATGCTTTGTTTACTTTAAGGAAACTTTTGTTCAGATCAGTTAATGCCATACCTATTGGGGCATTATCAAATATCAGCTGCAACTGCTGCTCGCTGTCTTTTAAAGCTTCCTCAGCCCTCTTGCGTGCAGTAATATCTCTTCCAACTGTCTGGTATTCTATAATTTTTCCGTTTTTATCCAGTATTACCGTATCGGTCCATCTTAACCATCTTATTTCGCCATCATTTTTAATTACACGGTGAGTGAACTGTCCAACAGGATTATTTTTATCAAGCTGTTTAAAGAACCGTGAAAATCTCTCAAGATCCTCTACCGGCATTTGCGGAATATATGTTTTACCTATTAGTTCTTCCTTTGTTTTATCAAAAAAATTGCAGTACACTTCATTAACGTAAGTAAACGTTCCGTCAGGTTTCCATCTGGTTATCATTTCAGATTGCTGCTCTACAAGAGTTTTGTATTTTTCTTTGCTATCAAGTAATTCCTGCTCTGTAACTTTCCTTTCGGTCATATCTATTAATACACCGTAAAGAGATCTTACAATTCCATTTTCATAGGTCAGCGAAACTATATCCTTAAACCACTTTATTGAGCCGTCACAGGCAATCATCCTGTATTCATACTCGTGGTCTTTCTTAATCCGTATATTATATTTACTTAACTCAGATGCCCAGTCTCTATCATCAATATGAACGTGATTGAACCAAAAGTTTTGCTCAAACCATTGACCCTTAGGATATCCAAGAATTGATTCAGCCATTCTGCTTATGTAGGTAAACCTGTGAAGTTGAATATCG
>JANPBV010000021.1:0-12039 GCA_031430615.1 Ignavibacteria bacterium
CCAATTACTTTATCAGGTCTTTTGGTGAATGCCGCAATTTCTGTTATTGATATAGATGATGTGTTGCTTGCTAAAATTGCATCTGCTTTGCAATTATCATCAAGTGTTTTGAAGATACTTTTCTTAATATCAAAATTTTCAGTTGCAGCTTCAATAATAAGGTCACAATCCTTAGCATCCGTAAGGTTTGTCGATGTAAGGATATTAGCAAGAGCTGAATCCATTTTATCTTTTGTGATAGCTTCTTTTTTAAGCTGCCTTTCAAGATTTCCTGTAATAGTTTTTATAGACCTTTCTAGGAATTCTTCCTTAATATCAATTAAAGTTACTTTGTAACCATATAATGAAAATACATGGGCAATACCATTACCCATTGTTCCTGAACCAATTACTGCAATGTTATTAATGCTCATTTTAATCTATTCTCCAAAAAAAATTGTCACCCTGAACTCTTTACTTTATGTTGTTTCAGGGTCAGTTTTATATTATTTAGATGCTGAAAACTTAAAAACAAGTCAGGCGAGTTTCATCCTTCGCTAAAGCGAAGTAAGACAGGCAGCATGACAGAAAAGGTTTAAATCTTTTCAATTATTAACGCTGTAGCTTCGCCGCCGCCAATGCATAATGTTGCCAAACCGTATTTTTTGTTCAGCCTGTGTAAATTATACATTAATGTTATAAGTAATCTTGCGCCTGATGCGCCAATTGGATGACCGATAGCAACCGCGCCGCCTGTAACATTTACTTTTGCAGGATCAAGTCCCGCTATTTGGTTTACAGCGCAGCTTACAACTGCAAATGCTTCGTTAATTTCAAACAGATCGATATCGTCTTTTTTAAGTCCGGCTTTCTTGCAAACTTTATCTATTACATATGCCGGTGCTGTTGTAAACCACTCCGGAGCATGTGAATGTGTAGCTTGCGCAATTATTCTTGCCATTGGTTTTGCGCCTTCAGAAGCAGCTCTTTCCTTTGACATAATTACAACAGCTCCTGCTCCGTCATTTATGCTTGATGCGTTGAAAGCTGTAATAGTACCATCTTTTGCGAAAACCGGTTTCAAAGAAAATGCTTTTTCAAAATTAACTTTACCCGGGTCTTCATCTGTATCAAACAAGGTAACATTACCTTTTCTGTCTTTCATTTCAACAGGTACTATTGCATCTTTAAAATAACCGTTCTTAATTGCTTCAATTGCTTTTTCATATGACCCTTTTGCAAATTCATCCTGCATTTGGCGTGTTACTTTATGTTCTGTAGCGCATAGTTCACCAATATAACCCATATGTATGTTGCCGTATGGATCCCAAAGTCCGTCATTTATCATCAGGTCAATAATTTCGCCATTTCCCATCCTGTAACCATTTCTAGCTTTTTTAAGTATGTAGGGAGCATTTGTCATTGATTCCATTCCGCCTGCAACAATAATTTCAGCATCGCCGGCTTTAATAGCCTGCTCACCCAGCATTACTGACTTTAAACCTGAACCGCATACTTTATTTATTGTGGTAGCTGATACTGTATTTGGTATTCCTGCAGCTATTGATGCCTGTCTTGCGGGTGCCTGTCCAATTCCGCCTTGCAGTACGTTACCCATCAATACTTCATCAATTTCTTCGGGTTTAATTCCCGCTCTTTTAACTGCTTCTTTAATTACAATTGCGCCAATTTGCGGCGCTGTAAATCCGCTTAAGCTGCCGTTAAACGCTCCAACAGCTGTACGTGCGCCTGATACTATTACTACTTCCTTCATTTTATGTGTGCCTTATATGATTTATGATTTATTGTTTGTACTTGCTGAATTAATTATCTGAACAAATTTTTCTACATCAAGTGATGCGCCGCCTATTAAGCCCCCGTTAACTGTTTGCGCTGCGAATAATTCTTTTGCATTTTCAGGTGTAACGCTTCCGCCATAGATTATCTTTGTGTTCTTTGCAACTTCTTCGTTGTAAAGTTTTTTAAGTTTTTTTCTTAAAAAATTATGGACACCCTCTACCTGGTGAGCGGTTGCATTTTTACCTGTGCCAATAGCCCAAACAGGCTCATATGCAATCGTTATATGCGCAATACCTTCTTCGCTCACATGCTGAAGACATGCGGTTAACTGATCTTCAATTATAGGTTCAGTTAATTTATCTTCATGCTCCTGCAGATTTTCGCCTATACAAAGTATAGGTTTTATACCTTCATCAAGAGCTTTTAATACTTTTTTATTTACAACGGAATTTGTTTCATTAAAATATTGCCTGCGCTCGGAGTGTCCGAGAATCACAAATTCACATCCGCATGATTTAAGCATACCCGCAGAAATTTCTCCTGTATATGCGCCTATAGATTCAAAGTGCATGTTCTGCGCGCCAAGTTTTATCTGTGTGCCGCCTATCTTTTTATTTACCGCGTCAAGTGAAGTGAACGGGGGACATAGTATTATATCCGCATCAATCACTTTATGTTTTTCTATATATAACTTCAACTCGTCTGCAAATTGCTGTGACTGTACAAGCCCTTTGTTCATTTTCCAGTTTGCAATTATCATTTTTTTCTGTGGCATTTTACACTCTCCATTAGCTTGCGGTTATATGCCGCTTGCATTTTTATCCTAAATTAGAAATTAATAATTCGTTTACTGCTTTGGGGTTAGCCTTGCCTTTTGATTCTTTCATCACTTTACCGACAAAAAATCCAAGAAGCTTGGTATCTCCCGCTTTATATCTTTGGGTTTCGTTTGGATTATCCTTTATAACTTTCTTTACAATGTTCTCTATTTCAGATGTATCGGTTACCTGTAACAGGTTCTTTTCTTTTACTATTACTTCGGGGTTCTGTTTGTCACCATCACTACTTTCGGTATTCAGCATTTCCGCAAAAACTTCTTTTGCAATATTGTTAGAAATTTTACCTTCTGCAATCATATTAATCAATGATGCCAGGTTCTTTTCATTTACATTGAACTCAGTTATATTTATCTTCCTCTCATTCAGTATTCTCATCACTTCTCCCATTACCCAGTTGCTTGCAGTCTTATAGCTTTTCTTATCAATATTACCGCATACATTTTCAAAATAAGCTGCAAGTTCACGGTTCTGAGTTAATACTTCAGCGTCATATTGCGGCAGGGAATATTGGCTGATAAACCTTGCTGTTTTTTGATAAGGAAGTTCAGGCATGCTGCTTTTAACAGCCGCTTTCCACTTTTCATCTACATATACTGTAACAAGATCAGGTTCCGGAAAGTACCTGTAATCATGAGCTTCTTCTTTTGAACGCATAGGAGTTGTAGCTTTTGCTTTTGCATCGTATGTCATCGTCTGGTGAATAACCTCGCCGCCGGCTTCAATCAACTCTATTTGTCTTTTTATCTCGTATTCAAGAGCATCTGAAACATTCCTGAATGAATTCAGGTTCTTTACTTCGCATTTTGTGCCGAACTTTTCTGTTCCTCTAAGTCTGACCGATACATTTGCATCACACCGTAGGCTTCCTTCTTCCATGTTACCGTCACATATATCTAGATATATAACCAATTGCTTAAGCATTGTCAGGTAATCATAAGCTTCTTTTGATGTACGAATATCAGGCTCGCTGACAATTTCTATCAGGGGAACACCGCATCGGTTCAAGTCAACAAGTGTTTCATCGGAAGAAAAATCATGGATTGATTTACCAGCGTCTTCTTCCATATGTATCCGTGTAATGCCGATTGTCTTGTTTTCTATATCAACTTTCCCATGTTCGCAAATCGGCTGGTCAAACTGTGATATCTGGTATCCCTTGGGAAGGTCAGGATAGAAATAATTCTTTCTTGCAAAAATTGATCTTTCCCTTATCTCACAATTTGTTGCAGTACCAAGTTTTAATATAAATTCAACGAGGTTTTTGTTTAGAACGGGGAGTGTCCCCGGGTGACCAAGACAAATTGGGCATATATTCGTATTCGGCAGCGCGTTGAATTCCGTTGAGCAGCTGCAAAAAGCCTTGCTCTTAGTCTTTAACTGAGCGTGAACTTCAAGTCCTATAACGGGTTCGTATTTTGAATTAATACTCAATAGTTTAAACTATAAAACAAATTTAAGTAAAATAGAAATCTGTCCTCTATGATGTGCTTCATGATCTAACATTTTATATAGTAGTAATCCTATGTCTTCCATTTTTTGACCGGCAATACTTTCAACGCTGACTTTTTTATTGAAAAATCCATTCTTTAAAGCTAATATAAACTTCTTTCTCTTTGATTGTAATTTTGTCAGCTCAATAATTAATTTTTCGTATTCGTTCCTGTTCTTAATTATCTTGCTCTTATGCGTACCGAGGCATTTGCTTTTACATTTTGTAATCTTAATATTAATCAATTCTCTGTCGCAATCTATTAAATGTTTAGCTATATCAGAAAAGCTCATTGATTTCTCATTTATTCTGAAGTTTTCTTTCCCAGCGGGCACTATTTTAAGCCTTTTAAGAGTAGATTCTCTCACTGTTTCGGAAAATTCAGATAATATTTGAAAATCGATTTTATTCATTTAAGATTACATATCTAATCAGTTTGATAGTACTCTGGTAATTTTCTCCGCTGCATCTTTAAATCCATCTGCGCTTAGTATTGCAAGACCTGATTCATCAAGCATTTTCTTTGCAATATCTGCATTTGTTCCCGCAAGTCTTACGACAACCGGTACAGTTATATGAATATTCTTTGCCGCTTCAATTATGCCGCCTGCGACCCTATCGCATCTTACAATACCACCGAATATATTTACAAGTATCGCTTTTACATTTGGGT
Organism: Ignavibacteria bacterium; assembly: GCA_031430615.1. Classification (GTDB taxonomy): domain Bacteria; phylum Bacteroidota; class Ignavibacteria; order Tepidaquicellales; family OLB5; genus OLB5. Next base: position 4,781 of record JANPBV010000021.1, read on the forward strand.
CAGATAGAATTATCTTGAAACCGTTTTCCACAGTTTCCTTCGAAGCCCCGCCGCCTACATCCAGAAAATTAGCAGGCTCGCCGCCGGCAAGCTTAATTATATCCATTGTTGCCATTGCAAGTCCCGCGCCGTTTACCATACAACCAACATTGCCATCTAACTTTACGTAATTCAGGTTAAAGTTTGAAGCTTCAACTTCGAGTGGGTCTTCTTCGTTGGTATCGCGTAATTCAGGATAATCTTTATGCCTGAACATTGCGTTATCATCAAGCGTCATTTTCGCATCAAGGGCTACTATTTTGTTATCGTTTAGAATAGCCATCGGGTTAATTTCCAAAAGCGAAGCATCGCTATCCTCATAAGCTTTGTATAATGATTTAATGAATGGGATGAAATTCTTGAATACTTCACCGGTTAAACCAAGACCGAATGCTAGTCTTCTTGCCTGGAATGTCTGGAATCCAATGTTGGGGTCTATCCATTCCTTAATTATTTTTTCGGGAGTTTCTGCGGCAACTTTTTCAATTTCAACACCGCCTTCAGTTGATGCCATTATCACATTCTTACCAACGGTTCTATCAAGCAATATACCAATATAAAACTCATGTGAGTAATCTAATCCTTCAGTTATGAAAAGTGTCTGCACTAATTTACCTTCTTCACCGGTCTGATGAGTTACAAGTAAATTACCAAGTATTTTCTCGGCATATTCTTTTGCTTTTACAGCATCAGTTGTAAATTTTACGCCTCCATCAAGTATCAGCACATCACGGTTCGTTGGATGGTAAACTTTCCCCTTTCCTCTGCCGCCTGCATGAATCTGTGACTTCACTACAAACTGGTTTATACCGTGAGATTGAAGTGTGCTTAAAGCTCCGTCAAATTCTGACATGCTCTTTATCGGTATCCCGTTCTGTACAGGAACTCCGTATTTTAACAAGATCTGTTTTGCCTGGTATTCGTGAATTTTCATCTTTGGATTATAATTATTTAATTGAAGAATTAATTATTATTAAGTTTTTTACTTAATTTTTTTCAGGTTTTGTATACTTTTTTCTAATTCTTTTTCAAGTGAATCTGTACTATGTTTAAGTGAATCAAGCTTATTTTTAAATCCGTTATTAACAGAATCATTTAATTGTTTGTAATTCTCTTTTTTCATCGAATCAAGTCTTTTATCAGTTTCTTCCTGTTGTCTCATCATCTGTTTATAAGTATCGGTATCTTCAAAACTTTTCTTCCCGAATAAACTGCATCCGGTAAAAATGAAGGCGAATAAAACTACTATAGCAGTTTGTTTCAACTTATTTGTTCATTTAAATGTATCATTTGGTTTTCCTTGTCTGCCTGTTATCCTGTTCAAGCAAAGAATCAGCTTTTGATTTTAATGTATCAAGTGATTTCATTAATGAATCAAGTTTATTCTTATCAAATGAAGAATCAATTTTTTTCAGGTTCTCATCAATTTTTTCATTGACCTTCTGATTCACTTTTTCTTCAACTTTCTCTGAAATCTTGCTGCAGTTTAGAACCAGTCCTAAAACCAGTAATGCTGAAAAGAATTTTAATGCTTTCATCTTAAATTATAGTTTAGTTCTTATTTTCTCTGCTATTGTTTCGCCTATTGCTAAGCTTGATGTTGCTGCAGGGGATGGAGCATTTAAAACATTTATGATATTTCCGTTATCATGAATTAAAAAATCATCAATCAACTTACCGTTTATGCTTACTGCCTGGGCGCGAACACCGGCGCCGCCTGGTATTAAGTCATCCTTGTTTATTTCAGGCATTAGTTTCTGCAATGCTTTAACAAATGCTTTTTTACTGAATGACCTGTAGAACTCACCAAAACCTGTAAGGTAATATTTTTGTGCAATGCTGTAAAAACCCTTCCACGTGAATGTTTTAAAACTATCTTTTAGGCTAAAGCTTGTCCTGGTATATCCTTCTTTTTTGAATGAAAGTACTGCATTAGGTCCTGCCTCAACTTCACCATTAATCATCCTGGTAAAATGCACTCCCAGAAAAGGGAATGCAGGATCAGGAACAGGATAGATCAGGTTTTTTACAAGCGATCTTTTCTCAGGCTTAATTTTATAATACTCACCCCTGAAAGGAATAATCCTTGTATCGATTTTACTTTCTGTCAGACCCGCAACTTCATCTGATTGAAGCCCGCAGCAATTGACAAATATTTTTGTGTTAAAAGAACTCTTTTGTGTTACTATCTCTAACTTGTTACCTGCATGGACTGCTTTAATAACCTTTTGGTTAAACCTTATTTCACCGCCAAGTTTTATTATGCATTCTGCATATTTCTTAGCTACATCCCTGTAATCAATAATACCGGTATAAGGTACGTGTATTGCTTTTACTCCAGCGGTATGCGGCTCAAGTTCCTTTAGCTCATCTTTATCAATTAGCCTTATTTTATCCAGACCGTTTGCAATGCCACGCTTAAATATACTGTTAAGCGCAGGTAATTCTTCATCATTTACTGCTACTATAACTTTACCGCAAATATCAAATTTAATTTCATTCTTCTGGCAGAACTCAATTAACCTGTGATATCCATCAATACAATTCTGTGCCTTTAAACTTCCGGGCTTGTAATATATGCCTGAGTGTATTACTCCGCTGTTATGCCCGGTTTGATGCATAGCAACACCGTTTTCTTTTTCTATTACAGTAAGTTTAGTTCCGGGTTTAGTTTCCAGCACCCTCAAGGCGGTTGCAAGCCCTACTATACCCGCACCTGCAATTATTACATCCTGGTCAGCCAATTATTTTATTTATATATCTTCTCAGCAGTAATTTTTGTCTGCATGAAAAGTAACAGGTAATCAAACCCGCCTGCTTTAGAGCATGTTCCGCTCATATTGTATCCGCCAAACGGGTGAACGCCTACTAAGGCTCCTGTACATTTCCTGTTCAGATATAGGTTGCCTACAAATATTTCTTCTGCGGCTTTCTTTATTTTCTTTTTATCTTTTGAGTATGCTGCTCCTGTTAATCCGTATTCAGTATTATTTGCAACCTGTATGCCTTCATCAAAATCCTTTACCTTAATTACTGCAAGCACAGGTCCGAATATCTCTTCCTGTGAAATGGTATCATTTGGGTTTACATCAGCAATAATAGTAGGCTGAATAAAATACCCATTATCATTAACTTTTTCGCCGCCATATACTATCCTTCCGCCTTCTTCTACACCTTTTTTAATATAGCTCAATATATTTTCTTCTGAACGTTTGTTTATGACAGATGCCATCCCGGGATTTTCTTCTGCGGGTCCGACCTTAATACCTGATGCTTTATCTACAAGAAGGTCAATGAACCTGTCGTATATCTTTTCGTGAACAATTACTCTTGAGCACGCTGAGCATTTCTGCCCCTGATAACCAAATGCAGCTGATGCAACTCCTGCGGCAGCTTCTTCAATTGATTTAAGCTCACCATCAACTACAATTGAATCTTTACCTCCCATTTCAGCAGTAACACGCTTAATCCACTTCTGACCTGACTGCGGTTTAGCTGCTAACTGGTTAATCCTTAAGCCAACTTCTCTTGAGCCTGTAAATGAAACAAACCTTGTTAACGGATGCTCAACTATCATATCACCAATAAGTCCGCCTGAACCGGGCAAAAAGTTGACAACACCTGCCGGAAGCTTTATCTCTTCAAGTAATTCCATAAATTTAGATGCTATTACAGGTGAATCGCTTGAGGGTTTTAATACAACTGTATTTCCTGTAACCAATGCCGCAGTTGTCATACCTACAAGTATTGCAAGAGGGAAGTTCCAGGGTGGAATTACAACACCAACGCCTAATGGAATGTAATGCTGCTTATTATCTTCGCCTTTTATTTTAACAAGTTTAATACCTTTATCAAATCTATGCATTTCTCTTGCGTAGAACTCCATGAAATCAATTGCCTCGGCAACATCACCATCTGCTTCAGCCCAGTTTTTGCCAACTTCATAAACCATCCATGCAGCAAATTCAAATTTTCTTTTGCGCATTATCTTCGATGCTTTAAAAAGGAAGTCTGCTCGTTTTTTTGCCGGAATTCTTTTCCACTCGTCAAACTTTGCATAGGCAGTTTCAATTGCCCTGTTAGCCATTTCCGGGTTTGCTTTCGATACTCTTCCAACTACTTCTGATGTGTTAGAAGGATTGATAGATGAGATTTTATCATCCGTAAATATCTTTTCTCCTCCAATGACAAGAGGATATTCTTTATTAAATTCATTGTGAACTTTTGCAAGAGCTTCACGGAATTTTTTTGCATTTTTGGGTTTTGTAAAATCTGTAAACGGTTCGTTTTTGAAAGCCTTCATATAATATTTTTACTTTATATATTTTTAAAATGATAATAGTTTAATTCAATTATTCTGTTTTGAGTAGATTAATAACCCAAAATTTTACAGATCTCATCATGAATTTTAGGCCTGATATTTCTAACTTCTTCACTGTTTCTGTTTGGATACACTCTGTTTGTTAAGAATATAACAATTAAGTCTTTTTCTCTATCGCACCATACACACGTTCCTGTATAACCTGTATGCCCAAAACAATTTGTTGAGAACCTGTTGCCGCATGGGGGCGGGTATTTTGTCGCTTCGGGTTTTGTATCCCATCCCAAAGCTCTGGTATTGCTATATCCTAAACCTGTAACCTTTGATATGAACAATTCAACAGTAGTGCTATTAAACATTGTATCCTGCATATTCTTTGGTGACATTTTTCTCTCATCAGTATAAATGCCATAGTTCAGCATCATCTGCATGTATTTAAAGAGGTCAGGTCCGGTTGAAAAAAGCCCCGCGTTCCCTGAAACACCCTCTAAAATTGCTGCAAACTCATCGTGTACATATCCTTTTAATTGCTGGTTGCGCCAGTAGGTATCATTTTCTGTAGGCGCTATTCTGAAATCTTCCGTCATGGGGACAAGGAAATCTGTATCAACCATATTCAGCCTGTTGAAAATATTCTCTTTGCAGAACCTGTCAAGTTTCATTCCGCTTATACGCTCAATAATTTCACCAAGCAAAAAAGCGTTATAGTCGCTGTATAATGTCCTTGACCCTGTTTCATATTCTTTAGCGCAATTGTAAATTGCGTCTTTAACTTTTTGCGGTGAATCCATATTCGGGTCCTGGTAAAAAGGTGTCCAAGCGGTTAAACCTGAATTATGAACAAGCAGGTTAAAAACAGTAATATCGTTTTTACCGTTATTATTGAATTCAGGTATGTATTGATATACGGGAGCATTCAGATCTATCTTGCCATCATCATAAAGCCGCATAATTGCAGGTGTAGTCGCTATTACTTTTGTGACTGATGCCAGGTCATATATTGTTCGCATTGTTGTGGATTCGGATTCTGCGCCATACGTTAATCTGCCATACGCATTCTGGTAAATGATACCCTTTGAATTTCCAACAACCAAAACAGCAGATGGATACGCCTGGGAATTAACGCCATTCTCAATAATCATATCAACTACTGAAAAATCCAAAGTTTTTGGTTGAGCATTGGTCTTAGAAAAAGCTATTAAAAGAACAATAAGCAGTAACTTAAACATACCATTAAAAAATGACATATTTTTCCCCAAAAAAGTGGAATAATTATGACATTTGGTATTAGGCATTTACAATTTTATATGTATTACAAATATACCTATTAAGCATTTAAGTCTCAATGAACCACTATTTATTGCATATTATTGACTTATAGAGGTTTATTAAAACAAAAAAGCCCTCATTTAATATGAAGGCATTTTTGTCAAAAAAATTTATGATAATTACTATTTTGCTGAAGTAATTTCCATGGTTTTATACTCTTTGCCATCCGGTCCGGGTCCGAACATTTCCATTTTTACAGTACCATCACTATTGTATGTTACCACCTGTCGTACATCAATCCAGTTACTGGTAATCGGGTCAACAGTTTTGCCAGTGTAGCTTATTTGTTTAGCTGATTCATCCCATTTACCTGTCATATACATAATACCCGAACCCATATTATCAACCCATGTTGACATGAATACCTTAGCTGCGTTATCGTAGCCTTCAACTGAGATACCTTCAAAGGGCATTCCCATCATGTTGCCGGAAACCTTTGTTGAAAGATATCTTCCTCCCATGATCATCTCAGAAGTGGCAGTAGCGTCAGAAACTGTAGGCTCGCCTCCGGGAGTCATCCAAAAAGTGGTTTTCATTTTCCAGGTCCCAACCCCTTTTGAGAGCATTTTCTGCATATCTCCGGGGGTCATGTAATCCATCCACTTTTTCATGTTGTCATCCTGTGAACGGGTACTGCCGGTAAAAACTATTACTGTAAAAAGAGCAATGAAAATTAAAAGTGTTTTCTTCATGGCTTTATAGATAATTAAGTTTATAAAAATCCCGCTTATTTAGTGGGATATATGAATTATGAATTTTTTTTCTTTTTCCTCTGTGTGTAATAAGCAAAACCTATCAAAAGTGTTCCCATAGCCATCCCGATAATTCCGCATAATTTGCCTTTTGCTTTTTTAACCACTGTTGTCATCTCAATATCTTTGCCTAAGTCAGCAAGTGTATATGAATACTTAACATTCAGTCCGTCTTTTGTTCCGTTGGTTGAAACAACCTCTGCCGGCATTGTGAACTCATATGTAACTTTATAATCACTTGCGCTCATCTGTTTTGCTGCTGATGTATCCTGGAGTAATGTGTATTTAAGTTCCATACCATCGGGAGCTTCCTTCCAGGTTACTTTTGCGCTTTCAAATCCTTTTGCGTCTGAGAGCTTATTAATATCTTTGAAAGTAAGTTCGATGTAAACATGTTTTGTTGAGTCATCAAGCTTTTCTTCAACCTTAATACTTGTTACATCTGAATTACTGCTTTTGTATTTATCTTTAGCTTTTGATTCTTCAAATTCAAATTTCCCTAATGTTGTACCCATTGAAAAACTTTTCATGCTTGACCAGTAATGAACCTTCATTGACCCTGAACCATCTTCTTTTAAAGTGGTTTTCTGGTCATAATTTACACAGCCCGCCAAATAGAGTGATGCAGCGAATACGAATGCTGTTAAAACAGACATTAATTTGAACCTTTTATTCATTATTAATTCCCTCCTGTATGATTTGTGGTGTTTACAAATATAAATCAATTTAAGATAAATAGAAACACTGCTATAGGTTGTATTTTATTTAATAATGCCTGAACCATATTTATAGTTCTCATTTATTGAAATAGGCAACTT
>JANPBV010000022.1:0-4838 GCA_031430615.1 Ignavibacteria bacterium
GCTCCTGCATCAGGCGGCTTGCCGTACCAACATCATATTTACACCATAGTTTGTATTCGGCCGGGTCGCTTAAAATTGATTCAGTGTTTTATGAGTTTTTAATAAAGCGCTCGGTTAACCCCAGGAGCTCATCATCCGTACCCGATATCCTTTTTTGTTGTATCGGTCCCGTTCTGCGTCTTCGTTGTATCCGGCTTCTTCCCGCAGGATGCAGCAACAACAAGCATTACATTCAGTATAGACGTAACAGAAAATAATTGTATTTTTTCATTTTTATATTATTTATTATTTGCTATTTGAACGATATCCTTTACCTCTAAAACATGCTTCACGGGCTTTTGGATCGCGCAATTTATCATCGCCTGACCAAGTTCCTGCAAAGTACAGGTAAACTTCCGCAGGAATAACTTCATAAACGGGTATGATATCTGCCAACCAAAATAGAATTTAAGTATGCGCTTCTGTCCTTTAGTGGGCCGCATGTAACCGGGTCTGAACATATACCCGCCATCAGGAAACATTTCTAAAAGATTATTTTCGGTCTTGCCCTTAACCCGCGCCCACATTGATTTTCCCGCAGCCGTGCTATCGGTACCGTAACCTGAAACATAACAGAAAGTAAGCTCTTTACCCGGATTCGCATTCTTAAACACCTCGGCAAAATGAATTGTTATATCATAAGTAAGCTTGGCATATTCATCTTCTTTCTTGCCTATTGACGATACTCCCGCGCAGAAAAAACATGCATCGTATCCCGTTAGCCTTACAGCAACGGGGGAGAGTGCCCCCAAGTCACCGTGAATGAGTTCATTAAGCTTCGGGTGAGTGATTCCGCACACCCTTCTTCCAACCACGAGAACCGCATCAACATTTGAATTAGCAAGACACTCTAAAAGAACACCTTCGCCAACCATTCCCGTAGCACCGGTAAGAATAACATTGATACCCATATACAAAAATAATTTTATTAATCATTACAAACTAAGAAATAATTTTTCAGAGTAATAATTCATTGATATTTAAACGAAAATTTAAGATTTTACAGATATTTATAATAATATACCCACTAAAGCCATGGAAGCAGAAATATTCGCATTATGTGATTATTCGAAAGTTCAGGAAGATAAACTAAATATTTTTGGTGTTTTCGATACATTAAATGTTAAGGAATTACCGCTTGTACACCCTCTTTTCTTTATTGCGGGCAGAATTAGGTCTGAATACGGCGAAATAGGTAAATTTACAGTTAAGATTGATATTGCTAATCCATCAGGCGAAATACCATTTGAACCACTAATCGTAGAAACAAACGCGAGAACTAATCTTTGGTACCCAGTTTACAACTTCTGTAAAATTTTAACAAATACACGCTTTAACAAATACGGCAGATATTCAGTAACCCTGTACGTAAACGATAAACCGTTGAAGACAATTCCGCTTATTGTTTCTCCGGTGATGTAATAAATAATATAAATAAAATTTTCCTACCAAAAGGTTTTTCGTATTATAATATTTTCTTTTGCCGTATAAACCGATATTATTAATGCTTCCCGTTGACCGCGTAGCGGTCAAACATTTATAGCCAAAGGATTACGAAAATCATTTTGACCCCATCGGGGTCACACGTTTATTGTTATGTGCGACTCCTATGGAGTCGATAAATAGCGTATTATCTTTTTTCTATAAATGTTAGACTCCTGACGGAGTCTCTTTCTTGTAGCCCCCCTCCTTGCGAAAGGAGGTGAGCTGATATAGTTCTTTTGAGCTTGGAATTTCTAAATTTGAAATTACACTTTCACCCTTCTTCATTTTTTCACACATCATTAATCCCTATCTTTGCTGTTCTATGCTCCCCTCTCCTCACAGGAGAGGGGCAGGGGGTGAGGTCAATTCTATGAGCTTTGATAACAGAATAATATTTGCGCCCGCCACTATGGTGGGGGAGTCGGGCATAACAGTAGTTAGGTTAAGCGGTAAAGACACGTTTTTGCTCGTATTTAAATGTTTATCAACAAGTTATGCTGAGTTTCTTCCGGCCGATATTGAGCACATAAAATCGCACTCAGCCCATCACGGATATTTATTTAAAGATGGTGAATTTATTGATGAAGTGGTTGTAACGTTTTTCAAAGGACCCAATTCATACACAGGCGAAGATGTTGCTGAAATATCCAGCCACGGCGGAAGCTATATTTACCGCAAGATAAATGAGCTGCTCGGTTCGCTTGGTGCATATCATGCAGAGCCCGGTGAATTTTCCAAACGCGCATATTTGAACGGTAAAATGGATCTTGCCCAGGCAGAAGCGGTATCAGACCTTATCAAAGCGAAAACAGATCAGGCAAATAAATTAGCGCTTCGGCAACTCACCGGAAAATTTTCAAACAAAATTGTAGAGCTGCGCGAGGAACTGATAAATTATTGCTCACTGCTAGAGCTTGAACTCGATTTCTCTGAAGAGGGAATTGACCTGGTTGAAAAAAACGCATTGCTCGAAAAGGTAGAGAAACTGATTGATAAATTTACATCGTTAACCCAGAGTTACGAAAGTGGCAAAATAATCATAAATGGTGTCAATTTGGCAATCATAGGAAAGCCAAATGTGGGTAAATCAAGCATATTTAATTACTTTCTGAATGAAAACCGGGCTATTGTGAGCGAAATTCCCGGTACAACACGTGATTATCTTGAAGAACCCTTGATTATGGGAGGTATTCGGTTTAATCTGGTTGATACCGCGGGTATTCGAGAGACCAGTGATGTAATTGAAAAAGAGGGTGTTCGCCGCTCAATGATTAAGATGGATGAAGCAGATATTATCCTTGAAGTAGAGGATCTTACTATAAAGTTAGGCGGTACAAACGATTATTTAAAAACTTCCGAAGAGAAAACTATTAAAGTATTTAACAAAGTCGACTTATCCACCCAAGGTTCAATTAAAGTACTATCTGTTTCGGCTAAAACAGGCGAAAAAATGAATGTTCTTGAGCAGAAAATTATTGAAAAAGCCAGGCATTTGATTGGCAAAAATGACCTTAGCGATGTTATAATAACCAACGAAAGGCATAGAGACTGTTTGTTGAAATCTTGTGAATATCTTGTTAATGCCAAAGAACAGATCCAAAAAGGTGGCGGTAACGAGTTGATTTCATTTGAAATTAGGGCGGCTATGGAATCCATTTCAGAGATTATTGGCAAAACCGCAAATGTTGATATCTTAAATAACATCTTCACAAAATTCTGCATTGGAAAATAGTTAATATGATAATTTTGCGAGCGAGCGCTACGCCCCTAGGAAGCAATTTCATGGGGATAAGCCTCAATGTTTCCCGTGAAACATTCCTAAGACTTGTGATAATTTGGGCTTTTGGAGTACTTTTTGCTACTTTAGGTGGGTGCGGTGAAGACGCTTTATCGGAAGATATTTCGGGGTTTAATAATATCATTCATCTAAAAACTGACATAAAAACCGCAAAAGAAGTAATGATAATGTATAATGATTTTCTTCCTGGAGAGAGGGATTCGAAATATTCGCTGGAAGAAGAATCTCTTACACCGGGTAGATTTAGGGTAACCCTGATAAGAAGTAAAATCCGCGATGACTCAAAAGAAAGCGAAAAACTGGTAATGATTGTTAAGTTTGACGGAACAAAATGGAAGGTTCTGGTTGTTGAAAGGAACTGGAGATGTTACCCGGGTAGAGGACATACCAATTGGGGAATTGATCCTTGTGGATAAACAGCAATGTTTCCCGTGAAACATTATTTCTTTGAATTCCCCCTTGTAAAGGGGGACAATTTTTTGAAGAAATGGAATTAATAATTGTTGCATTATCCCTAATAACCGTTGATATTCAATGGGGATTTTAATAATATGAAAGCAAATATACATTTCGATATCATCGTAATTGGCGCGGGGCATGCCGGCATTGAAGCCGCATGGGCATCTTCGCGAATGGGGTGTATGGTGGGAATGGTTACCATGGATCTTGATGCTATTGGCAGAATGTCCTGTAATCCGGCAATTGGCGGCTCAGCAAAAGGGCATTTGGTTAAGGAAATTGATGCTCTTGGAGGCGTTATGGGCAGAATTGCTGATGATTCAGGTATACAGTTTCGCATGCTTAATAAGTCAAAAGGAGCTGCAATATGGTCACCAAGGAGCCAAAATGATCGTGATTTATATTCAAAAATTGCGAAAGAATATATTGAAAGCTGTCCGAATATTACATTAATTCAGGATACCGTTGATGAGCTTGTTAGAGATGAGCATGGGAATATATCCGGCATCATTACATCGCTTGGGAATAAGATTTCATGCTAAGCCGTCATTATCACAAGTGGTACTTTTTTGAATGCTGTTATGCATGTGGGTCACCAACAAAACGAAGGGGGAAGATTTGGCGAAAAGTCAGCAAAGGGACTCTCTAATTATCTGTTAAATCAAAGATTTATAACCGCAAGACTAAAGACAGGCACTCCTCCCAGATTACAGATGGATACTATTGATTTTTCAGTTACGGCAGAACAGCCTGGAGATGTTAAACCTGAGCCCTTTTCGGTTTTCACTAATGGAAGTTTTCCGAAGCTGCCTCAGATTTCATGCTATCTAACATACACAAACGAAGAGACCCATAATATTCTGCGCGCAGGATTCGATGACTCACCAATGTTCTCCGGTAGAATTACGGGAGTCGGACCGCGGTACTGTCCATCAATTGAAGATAAAATTTTCCGCTTCGCAGATAAAGCGCGGCACCAGGTATTTCTTGAGCCCGAAGGAATTACTTCAAACGTAGTTTATATGAACGGCTTCTCTTCAAGTCTGCCGGAAGATAT
>JANPBV010000023.1:0-20425 GCA_031430615.1 Ignavibacteria bacterium
TGCTCCTTCAACATGTTTGTGACCAAAATAATATTTCGCTACTAATTCATCTATTTCATAATACTTTTTTTCTTTTAATAGCCTTTCTATTCTAAATTCTAAATCTAAAGAATAAGCTACATTTTCGTATATTGACCTTAATAAAAGAAAACTTATTCCGAAATAACTTTCATTTATAGTTTCGCAAATTTTTATTGAAAAGTCTACAATTCTATGTAAAGTTATTTCATTATATGTTCTAAAGCGATTTGTTGTTGATGGTTTACCTTCAATCCTGAATATCCTTCTGTCAGTTAAATTTTTTATAAGTAAATCTAATGAATCATAATATTTTTCTAACTTTGGATATTCATTTCTTATTTCTTTTTTTATATACATTCTGTCTCATCCCCAATTATTGGTCTTGTGAACTATAACTCAATTTAAATTAACAAAAAAGGCTGCCTTTTATTAGAAAAGACAGCCTTCATATCAATTCTTATTTCATTTTATCTAGAACGGTAAGTCGTCATCAGTTGCCGCGTTTGTATTTGCAGCAGGTTTAGTTGATGTGTTTGAACCCTGAGAGTTATCTCTATCACCTTTTGAATCAAGCATTATCATCTCATCAATTACTATTTCAGTCTTGTAATGCTTTTTCTTGTTCTCATCTTCCCAGTTTGAGGTTTCAAGTCTGCCTTCAACATAAACTTTACTGCCTTTTTTCAGGTAGTTGCTTATGGTTTCAGCCAATCCTCTCCATGCTTTGCAGTTATGCCATTCAGTTCTTTCCTGCAAGTTACCTTCGGTGTCCTTCCATTTGAGTCCGGTTGCTACAGAAAATGATACCACTGCCACACCTGATTGTGTGTATTTCAGTTCGGGATCCTGTCCCAATCTGCCGATAAGCATTGCTTTGTTTAGATCTTTTGCCATGATGTTTTCCTTTCTTAGAAAACTTTAGCCTATGATATCACCGTATTAATATCAGCTATTGAGTTAATTTAGTTTTTGTTTTTAGTTATTTGGTATTGAGTATTTATGAACCGAATCCTTTGATAAAAATAAAACGGTATTCTTATCAAGTAATGCGATATCGGTTAAATTCTTAATTTCAGGGAAACTGTAGAACTTTGAGTACTGTCCCTTCTTTAAGTCATATATAATCAACCCATTGGGATGCAATATAAATAAATTTTCATTAAAATACGCAATACTAATGATGGGATTATTTTCGCGGTTTGTAATTTTCTTTACAAATACCCCAAAATTATTAAAATTTACTAGGTCATTTGTTTTTTTATCAAGTATCCAAATATCAAGCTGGTTACCTTTTACAATTTTTGCGGGATTATCAAGTTTATCATACCCAATGCTGTTTGAACCGAACACAACGCTAATTTCGCTGTAATTATTTATTTTTGCCGCCTTATAATTCGTTGCATCACAAATAACAAAAACTTCGCCGCTGCTTATAGTTAATACGCTCTTTGGATTATAAATCTTTTTATCTGAGCTTGCGGTTAAATTATATGAGTTAAAATCGAACGATAAAATATAATTCAGGTTTATATCAAGTCGTTTTATGCGGTTGTTCTGGTAATCTGCAACTATTACATCAAGTCCGTTTGAGGCATCAATTGAATATGGCTGGTTAAGCTCATTCTGCCCCAAGCCTGAGCCGCCAAACGAAGCAAGCTCTTTACCAGCCGATGAGAGCTTATATATTTTATTTGACTGGATATCTGAAACGAAAATAAATTCTTCCCGGGCTGTTGATATTGATACAGCATTCTGGAATTTCCCAATAATGCCAATGAATTGCAGCGAATCATAAGTATTTAAGCTATCGCCAAAGGAAAATGAATTGATATTTATCAGCAGTAATAATGCAGGGATATATATTGCTTTAAGGATTTTCAATCTTCAAATCTTTTTTTGTTTCTAAGGTAATCAACAAAAACCTGTTCACCAAGCTCATTGAGTGATGAATAATAAGCCTTGCCGCCATTTGCCGAGGTGAATTCCTGTATGAACCTTATCAGGTATTCATCCTGCGCTATCATAAATGTTGTAATTTTTATCTTCTCTCTTCTGCACGCAACGGCTTCATCAAGCGTTTTATTGATAATTTTCGGGTCAAGCCCGAATGAGTTCTTATATATCCTTCTCGAGTTTGTTCCGGGCTCATATATTGCTGATGGTTTGCCGTCAGTTATCATAATTATCTGCTTGTTTGCATTTTTTTTTCTTCTCAAAATACTGCGTGCAAGCTCTAAACCTGCTTTTGTATTGGTATGGTATGGACCCACGGAAACAAATGGAAGCTCACTTACCGATACTTCCCTTGCCTCATCACCAAAGAGTACGATGTTCAATGAATCTTTTCTGTATTTTGAAAGAATAAGCTCTGAGAGTCCCAATGCAACCTGTTTAGCGGGAGTAATTCTATCTTCGCCGTATAATATCATGCTATGGCTAATATCAACCAACAGCACAGTCGCGGCTGATGTCTGCATTTCAGTTTCATAAATTTCTATATCATCTTCATGCAGGCTGAAGTTATCAATATCAATGCCTTCTCTTCTGAATGCGTTTGAAAGGGTCTCGGTTGTATCTATATTCTGCGGCTGATCACCAAACTGGTATTTCTTTGTGGTATTATTCCGCTCAATCCCCTTTCCGCTCAAAGGTGATTCATGGAATCCTTCAGGAGATTTCTTCATATTACCGAATATCTCTTTAAAGGAATCCTGCCTTATCTTCATTTCACCTTTTAAGGTGAGTGAAAACATACCATCGGTTTCATCTATCAGTCCTTTTTCTTTGAGCTTATCAATAAAATCTGCGTATGAAAGGTTTTCATCAAAGAAATTATATCTTTCATCAAGCTGGCTCATCCAGTCAAGAGCTTCGTTCACATCACCATTTGTTTGTAATAATATATAGCTGAACAAATTGAATAGCTTTTCAAGCCTTTGTTCATCTGTAAGGGAACTTTCGTTCCATTTGGAATAAATGAATTTCATTATTTCTCTTTAAATGCTGATGCCCTGTGAATAAACCTCTCAAAAAAAACAGTTAGATTATATTCCGTATATATTTAAGCAGAAGATCAGGATAAATACCGAAAGCAAATAATCCAACTACTGATATTATTGCCGCTGTCAGTGAAAAATCTGATTTAACGCCAGTAACAGTTTCACCAACCGGTTCATAAAACCACATGTATAGAATTACTTTTATGTAATAGTAAACACCCACAAGGCTCAATAAAATCCCGATAATAGCCACCCAAACATAATTTATCTGTATTGCCGATAGAAATATATAATATTTTCCCCAGAAACCCGCAAAAGGCGGAATGCCTGCCAAAGAGAAAAGAAAAATTGTCATAAGCAGCGATAGACCCGGATTTGTTCTTCCCAAGCCCTTATAGCTTTCAAGTGTGTTTCTTTCACCCTGGTTGGCTGTTTTTTCTTCAACCATTGAAATGATAATGAAAGCACCTGATTGCATTAATATATATGATACAAGATAAAATATTACTGCATGAATTGAGAATGAATTTATTGTCAGAAATCCAACCATAATATATCCGGCATGCGCAATGCTGGAATACGCCAGAAGTCTTTTAATATTTGTCTGCACAAGAGCTACAACGTTGCCGTAGAGCATTGTTAAAATTGCTACCATTGCAACAACCATCGGAATATTGTTAAGCCCGAATATCGAAAAGAAAGATATCATTGCCCCAAATGCGGCGGTTTTACCTACACTGGACATCATTCCCGTAACAACTGTAGGCGCTCCCTGGTAAACATCTGGTATCCACATCTGTAACGGGAAAGAGCCTGTCTTAAATATGAATGCTATAAATACTAATGTTAGACCTAATAAATAAAATGTATCTTTTGCCGGATGCGCGTTTGTGATTACCGTATAATTGGTTGAACCTGTGTAACCGTATATGAAAGCTATTCCAAGCAGCAGGAATCCTGTAAGGAAAGCGCCGAGTAAGAAGTATTTTAAAGCGCTTTCATTTGATTCCATTTTCTTTCTCATAAAGCCTGCAAGAACGTAGAAACAAATGGACATTAATTCCAACCCGACAAAAACTACAATTAAGTCATTTGCCTGGTTCATCAGCATCATACCAAGAAGCGAGAAGAATAAGAGTGAATAATATTCACCATGATTTACCCTTTCCTGCTCAAGGTAATTCTTTGATGAAAGAACCGTTATGAAAATTCCGCCCAGTAAAGCGATATTTACTATTGAAGTTAATGTGTTAACCCGTATGAAATTTGTGTAAAGGATAAAATTCTTCGGCATATCAAAGAATGAAAAAGCAATTGCCGCAGTTAATGCAACAATAGAAAAATAAAATATGGCTGTTTCGCTGGTATTTTTCTTTGAGTGCGGGAAAATAGTTTCAAGAAGCATTATAACAATTCCCGCACCTGCTACAATTAATAATGGTATTGAATTTGCAAAATCTAAATAATTGATCAATTTAATATCCTTCGGTTAAATTATCCTGTAATTATGAATATTACTCTTTGAATGAAAATTGTATCGTAAAATTGTATTATAAATATTTCTTAAGCCAGTTTAAAATGATGTCGATTATTTCCGGTTTTTCTTCAATTAAAAACTTACCGTGTTTATCGGAATCATATACTTTCATATCTTTCGGACTTTCGCAAAAATTATCCAGTATCCATTTCTGTCCGCTTTCGTGGTCACCATCTTTGCTTCCGCACATCAGGAGAGCATTTTTTACTTTTGGGAAATATGGTCTTCCCATCATCATTTCATTATAACCTGTATATGATTCAAATGTACTCTTACTGTTTGAAATTGCTACTGGAACTTTAACTCCAAGGTTCAACGCAGCATATAATGCTATGTTACCTCCAATTGATGTTCCGATTACAGCTATTCTTAATGAATCAATTCCCTTTTGCTTCTTTGCCCAGTCAGTAACAGCTCTAATATCATTCGGCGCCTGCTCAGGATCGCTTAATAAATCTTCAAGCTTTCCATTTTGCTTTGTAGATTTTCCATGCCCCCTGATATCATAAGCTAATACTTTATACCCTGATGCAAGTAATGAATCTATGAAGTTGCTTTTCCATTCTTCACGCGTCTGGTTGAACTGGTGAACAAGTATCACAAGCCGCTGGTGCTCATCTTTTTTTGTATCCTGAAAATAAAAAGAACCGGAAATTTCTTTCTTATCACTTGTTGTAAAAGTTAAATCTTCAAGTGACTTTTGTGTTTTAGTATTGCTGTTTTTAACATCATCTTTGTTTAGGTTTTTGTTTTTAATGCTGTCAGGAACAGGTGTCCAGTCAATTTTATCTTTATCCTTTGTGCAGCTAAATGCACTGAACAATAAGTATAAAGCCAGAGATAATGTTAAAAATTTCATTTATTTATACTATAACCCTCAAAAATAGCAAAATTTATTAACTATTTCAATTCAAGTAAAAAAGCAAACAAAAGATTGCCACAAAGACTCTAAGTCACAAAGAAAAGCAGGAACATTTTGCATGCCTTGCTGAACGAAGTGAAGAAAGGTCATTCCTGCTTGCCTGGCTCTGACATGGCGCAGGCAGGAATCCAGACGAAACTGGCAGTAAAAACCTTATGTATGAAAACAAACGTTTATTAAAAAACTGAAACAAAAAGCGGACTCGAAGACTCTAAGTCTCAAAGGTTGTCATCCTGAACGAAGGGCTACGCCTTAATCCCGTGCAACGGGAGGAAGGAAGGATATATACTTTATTTGAATCCACAAATTATCTTTCAATACTCCAATACTACATGTATGGATTCTTCTCTTGTTTCGCTCACTAAGAATGACAACAATTAAACTAACTCTTCAATTTTGTGGATTATATAATCAGGTTTAATATTTCCCGATATTTTGCTTGAATCTGAATTATTCACTAATATCGATTTCATTCCGGCATTCTTAGAGCCAATTACATCACGTTTATAATTATCACCAATATAAACCATTTTATGAGGTAAGGTTCCAAAATGTTCAATTGCTTTATTAAATATTTTTTTTGATGGCTTAACTGACTTATGATCTGATGAGAATATAGTGATTTCAAAAAGGTCAAATACTTCGTCTTTCTTTAACTGCTTCTTAAAATACTCGCTCTTACACCAAACATTTGAAATTAAACCCAGCTTATGTGAGTTAGAAAGATTCCCAAGTGTTTCTTTACAGGATATTGGGACAACACCGCATTCATGGTATGCGAATACCTTTTCTATCAATATTTTATCTTCATTTGTAATGTCTTTAAAATATTCATCATTTTCAATCAGTTCCTCAACGGTCATCATATCATCCTGAAATTTTTCATCTCTGCTTCTTATCAACAGTTTTCCGTATATGTAATAGATAATTTCATGAAGGATTTTGTTTGATAATTTTTTACCGCCAAATGATATGTAAGTCTTTTCATACTCCTGCTCTTCATCAAATCTATCTCCTCTAAACATAAATGTTTTACCCATATCAAAGAGTAAAATGTCGAAATTTGTTATGAATTCTTTGGCTGTCATATTTAGGTCAGATATCTCCACTCTTGTCATTCCTGCGCAAGCAGGAATCCAGACGTAATTTATAAAAATAGCTATATGCTTGAGAAACGATTCGCAAACTAAAAAAAATAACTACTCAAAACAAGTATGGATTCTTCCCTCGCTGCACTCGCTCAGAATGTGTTTCACCAAATAACCTTCCCGTCACTACGTATATACTTTACTTCTCTTGTTTTAGGATCGTTGGTTGAATAATACCTGCAAACACTATTCACCCATTTTTCGGGTGAATAAAAAAAACCTGATTCTAAATGACCCTTATCATCATACTTCAATTCAACTTTGATTAAAACATTACCAAAGATATCAATAAAAGCATTATAACAATTGCTATCAGGCAGGTCCGATTCTTTAAATTTAAAAAATACTGGAGCAATTCTATTTGCAAATTCCCCTGCTCTTTCAAATATTGGGGGTATTACAACTGAGTCATTTTCAAGTTTATAACCAAATTTGCCCCCTTCAGGAAATAGAAACGGTATTTGTTTATCTCTTTGGATCTTTGGAAATGAATATGGCAAATAAATTCCATTACTAGCATATTTATTAATATAAAATGTACTGTCATTCCTGATTATTCTGGCTATATCATTTTTATATCCAAATACATATTCCGCAGCTATTTCAAACTGAACTGCACCGGAGGTATTAATGCACATCCACTTATTTGAATTAATCTCATCTTTGACAAATGCCAAACCCTGACTGAAATCTTTTGCAAAGGCAAATTGAGGATTGATTCCAAAATTACCATCCATATTAATATAACCATACTTATATCCATCCTGAGTATAAACCTTAACAGGATACAAAGTATCCGGTGATTGTGAAAATAATCCAGAAGAAAGTATAAAGGATATTATAACAACTATTGTTATCAATTATAACTCGACCTCATCACCTTTTTCAGGAATGCCGACATGTTTATAATCCATTTGGTTAAGCATTGATTGTAGAGCTTGCTGCTGATCATAATCACCATGCACAAGGAATATTTGCTGAAGCGACCCTTTCGTAAACTTACCGAAATATTCTCTCAACTCATCTCTATCTGCGTGAGCTGAAAATGAATTTAGCACATATATCTTTGCTTTTACAGCATGCTCCTCACCGAATATCCGGACATAGACTCCCTGCTTATCTTTGGCTTCAACAATCCTT
The DNA here is from genome assembly GCA_031430615.1 of Ignavibacteria bacterium. Classification (GTDB taxonomy): domain Bacteria; phylum Bacteroidota; class Ignavibacteria; order Tepidaquicellales; family OLB5; genus OLB5. The sequence continues at coordinate 7,768 of JANPBV010000023.1, forward strand.
CTGCCTAATGTCTCAGGCGCTTGGAAACCAACGATTAGAATTGTATTTTTTTCACTTCCTATATTATTACGCAGGTGGTGAACAATACGTCCTGATTCACACATTCCCGATGCGCTTATAATTACACACGGTCCCTTGAAGTAATTAAGCTGCTTGGAGTCTTCAACATCTTTAATGTATGTTAGGTTTGAAAAGCCGAACACATCAACTCCTCTTGAAATTAATTCTGATGTCTCATTATCAAAACATTCATGGTGCAGCTTAAAAATATCAGTTACATTTGTAGAGAGCGGACTATCAACAAAGATCGGGAATTTCGGCAACAATCCTTTTGCGAATAATTTGGAAAGTGAAAATACAATTTCCTGTGTTCTGCCAACACTGAATGCGGGAATAATAACTTTACCACCTCTTGATAGCGCTTCAGTCAGCACTTTCTGCATCTGACCATCCATATCAATTGCCTTATCATGCACTCTGCCGCCGTAGGTTGATTCAGATATCATGAAATCAACATCACCCATGTGGCCCGGGTCACGCAGAATAGGTAAATTCGGCCTGCCAATATCACCTGTAAATCCAAACTTTATTGATTTACCTTTTTCCTTTATATCAATTCTAACCTGGGCAGCACCCAGTATATGCCCTGCTTCAAAATAAGTTACCTGAATATTGCCGCCGAATCCGTTTAAACTGAATTTACGGTTATATGGCATACACTTAAATAGTGTCATGATATTTCTTACTTCATCAAATCCATAAAGCGGTTTAAAAAGCGGTTCATGGTTCCTTGCTTTGCGTTTGTTGACAAACTCAATATCACGTGTCTGTATATGCGCGCTATCCTGAAGCATTATTGCGCACAGGTCACGGGTTGCTGGTGTTGCATAAATATCACCGCGGAATCCCGCTTTCCATAATCCGGGTAAGTTACCCGAATGATCAATATGCGCATGTGAGAGCACTACCGCATCAAGTTCTTTGGCATCGAACAGGTAATTTTTATTAATGTTGTATGCATCTTCCCGTTTACCCTGGTATAGCCCGCAATCAAGCAGAACTTTCTTTCCGTTAATTTCGAGTAAATGCTGTGACCCTGTAACTGTCCGTGCTGCACCGCAAAATTTTATTTTCATATTAATTCTGAGCGTAGCGAAGAATCTATTTTTCTTTTCTTCGTACATTCAAACATACAATTTCTTACTATAACATTAAATGTATTTTATTTAAGGTATATATCAGTTAATTTTGCATATAAATTTGTAAATATTCAATAAAATGGAAAACTTATTAATATCACCAAAGGAAGTTAAAGATCATTTAAGGTCTGCTGAAAATGGCTATTTACTTGTCGATATCAGGACGGAAGCGGAACATAGCGATTGGAATATCAAAGGCAGCATCAATATTCACTTGAACAAACTCATTTCTGAAGGAAACTTTCTCGGGATTAAGGAGATATTAAAAGACCTTCCCAAAGATAAGATGATAGTTACTATCTGCGCAAAAGGTTTAAATTCACAGGTTGCAGCATCAATTCTGCGCGAAATGGGGTATAATTCTGTAAGTATGGAAAAAGGAATGAAGGGCTGGAATGAAAATTTTGATATATACAAACTCGATTTCACAGATTTTACAGTTATACAGTTCGTCAGAATAGGTAAAGGTTGTTTATCTTACTTAATTTATGATAATGTGACCAAAGAAACTGCTCTCATTGAACCGGCAATTTTAATTGATGAATATGAAGATTACATTGCAGCAAACGGATTGAAATTGAAATTAATAATTGATACTCATGCTCACGCTGATCATTTTTCAGGCGGGATGAAGCTTGCTAAGAAGTTAAATATGGATTACTATGTTAATGAAATAGAAGTAGATAAGGTGTTTAAGTTTAAGTCATTAAAAGATATTTCGAATTTTACTTTAAACAAAACTAATATTGAAGTTATAAGCACTCCGGGTCATACTGATGGCAGCGTTTCGTTCCTAGTAAACAATGAAGCATTGTTATGCGGTGATTTATTGCTTCTTGAATCACCCGGCAGACCGGATTTAGCTCGCACAAAAGAAGAAACTACAAAAGGAGCTGCAATATTATTTGATACATTGCAGAATATCATCGGTAAACTTAGCGATAATGTTAAAATATTCCCATCTCATTTTACAAAGACTGAAATAAGACCCGTTGTAATGTCATTTGGCAAGCTTAAAGCATCATCTGTACCGCTTAGAATGACAAATAAGCAGGAATTCATAGATTACATAACAACAAGTATACCAACTACACCTCCGAATTATGAAACTATTAAAAAATTCAATAAAGCAGGTGTAAAGATTCCTATTGATTATGCAGAAGACCTTGAAATCGGTCCAAACCGCTGCGCAGCAAGGTAGCTCTCAATCCCTGAGCGAAGCGCTACGCCTTAATTCAGCGAAACTGAAAGAAGGAAGGGTCTCATTCGGTATGCGGTTCTTCTAATTCATGTCATATTTAACATATTTTCAGCATCTTTACAAATATTAGTAATTAAAATAGACCCTGAAACGAACTTAAAAACAAGTCCAGGTTCAGGGTGACAAATTAAAGAAACAAATGAAATTAAAATACATTAACGATATTAACCCCGAAACAGGCAAAACCTTTGCAAAGATAAAATGCTCAACAGAAAACTATATAAACACAAAAAGAATGATATTAATAAAATAGTGACATTTCATTATTTATTTTATTTAGGATTTAATTTTAACAGTCAATTAAATGTTTCTGAATACGGTAGGTGAGATATGTTTTCTGTCATTCCTTTCTATATTTTTATAAAATAATTTGTTCCGATAATTTAGTTTAGAATTAACCTAATATCCCCTGTTAATAAATTTATGTATTAATTTTACAGAAAAACCCCTAATTTAGTATAAATATAGGGAGGTAATTTCCATGAAAAAAAAACTTACACTTTTTTTAATAATTTCGTTAGTAATATTTACTTCATTTCCTTTATACAGCCAGTGGGTTGAACTTAACACAGGTATTACAAATAGATTGAACTCAATAAGCTCTATAAAAGATTTGACCACATGGGCATGTGGTAATAATGGCACAGTTATTAAAAGCTTTAACATCGGAGATACATGGCAAAATGGAAATATATCCGGAATACCTCAAAATGTAAATCTTAATCATATATACTGCCTCGGTTCAGATATTGTATTAGTAACCGGAAACGATCAGATTAATACTTACCTGTTTAAAACAGCAGATGGTGGATATTCATGGGAGTTATTTTTACAACAAACAGGCGGTAAATTTAATGCTCTAAATTTTATTGACCAAAACACCGGTATACTTATTGGTGACCCTGTTGCAGGAAGATGGACAATTTACAAAACAATTAATGGCGGTAATAGCTGGGATTCATCCGGTACATACCTTGTTCAAAATAGTACTGAAAAAGGTTTTGTGAATTCGCTGTGGGCTGCAGATGATAATATTTGGTTTGGGACAGATAACTATAGAATATACAAAACATCTAATTATGGACAGAGCTGGTTATCACAATCAACAGGCAATGAAAAAAAATCTGCGTCATTATGGTTTGATTTTGATTTCAATATCGGATTTTCAGGTAATGAAAACATGATAAAAACAATTAACAGCGGAAATACATGGTTTACTGAAACCGTACCCGGGGCGGGTAATATTGCTGGTGTAACCGGCAGCGCTCATTCAAGATTCAACTGGGCAATAAGGAATGATAAAATATATGTGAATCCCCATAACGAAAATATATGGCAATATGATTATACATCTCCATCAGGAAACTATACATACATTACTATTGAAAGAAACGGATTTTTCAGCGGAGCGGTATTTGCAACAAGAGATAACGGCGGAATTTCAAGGACATATTTCCTTTCGCTCGGCATAAATACTATTTCAACAAATATTCCAAAAGAATACAAGCTTAAACAGAATTATCCAAATCCTTTTAATCCAACAACACATTTCGGATTTCAGATCGTAGATTTTGGATCTGTAAATCTAATTGTATTTGATGCGCTTGGAAGAAAAGTTGAAACTCTTGTGAACCAGGAGCTGAGACCGGGGTTATATGAAGTTGAATGGAATGCATCAAAGTACACAAGTGGTGTATATTTTTATAAGCTCACCTCAGGCAGTTTTACAGATACACGGAAAATGATGGTGATAAAGTAAACATAAAAAAACAAAAGATTCAGATTGTAAGGCATGAGGCCTGAGCACTATTAATCATTTATTACTTATATAATGGAACCACTTAGCTAGATGTTTTATTTTATTATTTGTAAACTAATTTAAAGAATAACTTAAAAACCTATAAAATTATGAAAAATATTACAACTATCATTTTGTTTTTCCTTTTAGCCATAACTTTAAACAGCTATTCAACTACATGGATTGTGAATGTTTCAAACTTTACTTTTTCTCCTTCTAACCTGCCTGGTGTAATTGTAGGTGATACAATTAAGTGGCAATGGATAAACGGAGAACATACAACCACATCACTCACAATCCCAGCAGGTGCTCAGGTTTGGGATTCGCCCCTTAGTACCGGAACCCAGACATTTTCATATATTGTAACTGTTCCAGGAAATTATCATTATAAATGTACACCACATTTTCCAGGAATGGAAGGTTTCTTTACAGCCAATATAATTGGTATCACACCAATTAGCGGAGAAGTGCCGGAGAGATTTAACTTAAGCCAGAATTATCCAAACCCCTTTAATCCCGTAACTGATATATATTTCGATATTCCAAAATCAGCATACGTAAAGCTAACAGTTATGGATTTAACAGGACAGGAAATAGAAGTTCTTGTAAACCAGCAATTGAGTGCAGGAAGTTATAAAGCAGACTGGAACGCAGCTGCATTTTCGAGTGGAATATATTTCTATAGACTTGAGACAAATGATTTTTCAGAAACAAAAAAAATGATATTGGTTAAATAGCTGTTTTTATTATATATAACTAAGAACATACTAATTTCAGTAATTATGTATTAATTTTGTATACATAAAATCCTTGGGAGGTCAAAATGAAATTACTAATAAACTTTATTTTTTTACTTCTTTCTACACTTCTTTATTCACAGAATATATATTATGAATATGTTATTAACTGGAGTGAACAGAATTCCGGAGTTAATTCGTCATTAAACAGTATTGCTGTAAATAATTATAGCTCTAATGCAATCAGTACATGCGGAAATGGCGGTGTTGTTTTATTTTCAACCAACTTAGGGCTAACCTGGAATAATATATCTTCCGGCAAAATTCCCTCAAATATAGATTTATATACAATTAGTATTGGAATTCCAAATATAGTTATCGTAGCCGGTAATTCAGGAAATACAACTTATCTTTACAGGACTGATAATGGCGGATCAAACTGGAATCTTGTTTTTACACAGCCTGAAGGAAAGATTAATTCAATTTTTCTGGGGCTAAATAATTTTTCATTAATGACCGGGAATCCGGGGGGTGGAAGGTGGTCATTGTGGAGAAGCAGTAACCAGGGTGTTAACTGGGATTCATCCGGTTTGTATTTACCACAAAATAATTCTGAATCAGGCTTTGTGAATTCATTTGGTGCATTTCAGCAGAATAGTGTTTATAAGGTCTGGTTTGGGACAAATAATAACCGTATATATTATTCAAATTCTTCAGGCGCAAACTGGATATTACAAAATCTTTCTGAACAAAATATCTATTCAATATTTTCAATTGGCGGTTATATGTTAAGCGGAGGTGATAATTTATATTCCAGTACAAATTACGGATCAATATGGAATCAGGAAGCAACCCCCGGTACAGGTAACATAAACGGAATAGCTCATCCGGGTTTGATAGTTATTATGCCTGTAGATAATATTATGAATTCACCCAATTTTTTTATCCGGAGTAATGATAAAATCTATTATTCTGATAATGGCGGAGGTTCAGACTGGGAAGTAAAATATACATCATCAAACGGAAATTATAATCATATGGCAAGCTTATCCAATAACATTTGGGCTATTAGAGATAATGGTGGCATTACACATGGCAATATTGATGTTCTCACTGGTTTTACTCCAAATAATTATCCGTATTCATTTGAATTAAAGCAGAATTATCCGAATCCGTTTAACCCCAAAACGACAATACCAATTTATGTATACAGATCAACACATATTACGCTTAAAATATATAATTCAGCAGGTAAACTGATGGAAACCCTGCTTGATGAACAAAAAAATATATTATATTATGATAACATTACTGATTACGGTTACCCGTACCGGGTTGAGTGGGATGCAACAGACTATCCAAGTGGAGTGTATTACTATGAAGTAATTGGAGATGATTTTAAGGAATCCAGGAAAATGATGTTAGTAAAATAACGAAATTATTATACAACCTTGTTTTCCTGGCTCGTTTTTGAGCTAAGGTTGATAAAATAATAATTTCAGCCGGTTTTAAAGCCGGCTGATTGAAAATTTATTTTCTTATATAATTTATTTCAGTTGCTTTTGCTTCTTCACCTGCGGGAGTTACATTATAAGCTGTTAATACTATGTTATCCTTATCAATTATAATAATTTCACTTCGCCATCCCCATTTTTCAGTACCTTCCTCATTTGTATCATAGTATCCCATAACATTAAGGTTTTCAGCTCCGGGTTTACTTTCTGAGTTCATAATTGCTGTTCCCATATGAAAACTATCTATCCACACAGATTGATATACACCGCGCATGCAGTCAAAACCATATATCGTAATTCCTTCAAGGATTTTACCCGACATACTTCCTGTATATTCATGTATTATAAATCTGCCCCCAAGTACTGATCTTATCTTTCCTGTTACAGGTGACTCATCCCCAATTTTATCCGGTTCAAACCAGGTTTTTGCAGTGCCCTGCCACTCCCCTTCAAGCTCTTGCAGTTGATTATGAACACCTGAGTCAATTGATTCGCTGAATTTAAATTTTGCCATAATCTAAATATTTTATTTTTAAAACCTTAGTTTATTCATTCCATCTATCAGGAAATCAAATCCAAATAACATTGTAAAATAAAAGCGCCATTCCTTACCATATGTAACAGTTTTCTGTTCACCTGTTGTTGAAGGGAATATCCTTGAAAACTCATCTAATCCATAAGATGCATTGAATGTAAATGCAGTGGGGTAAACATAATATGAATAAGTTAATAGTCTTAACTCAAAGCCAATATCTTTCTTGAAATCCTTAAGTTTTGAAGCTTTATTATACCATGCATTTCCAACATCACCATAGACCGAAAAATACAGCTTATCAAAATAGAATTGAAGGAAATTGAAATCTAGATTTGTAGCAAGCGGGAACCTGTATGTTAAATTAGCTGTAGCATAGCGGTTACCGCCAATAGCGTAGAAAGGATATCCTTTCATATTCGGGAAACCGCTGGCATAGAAATCAAAGAAATTATCCTGTTCAGGTCCGAAAATTGTGCCACCTCTTAATCGTAAGCTAAGTGAATGTGAATTATTGAATAACCCAAATCCCTGTAGCAGATCACCTTCGAGCCTGTGGAATTTTGCTTTTTCAAATGCTTCTGTTACATTTCCCTGGTCATCAATTATTAATTCAGGGTTCAGATCGTTTATTTCGTAATCATACCTTAATCTAAAATACCTTCCAATTGGGTTAATATCATCATTCTTATTTGGAGTAAAGTTTGCATATGAGTATGTTAAGGATAGATCTCTTCCCTTGAAATAATTTGTTGATGATGCCGATACTTGCCGGTTAATTGACGGGATAACAAAAGTGCTCAGCTTGGATGAATACGATGAGAATGTAAATCCTGCTTTCATATTATGGCTTGCATTGATAATTTTAAATGCCATACCAAATTCAAACTGCAGCAGGTCATATGTTACATCTACTGGAATTGTATCAAGTCCCGCAACCAGTTCAGCATCAGTTTTCCTTGTAACATTATATCCTGCCAACTGGAATGAGGGTGAAAAACCAAGCTGCCTTAAAAAGAATTTCTTTAAGAACGGAATACCGTTATTGTAATCAAATTGCAGGAAGATATCTCTTTCAAAACTTCTGTTGACCGATGCTCCACCGAATATTCCCATTCTGCCTAATACATCCTGTGAATAGAAATATAAACCCGGTTTAATAATATCGAGGAATTTCCCATCTTTTGTGTAATTATCAAATCTTAAAACAGGAATAATAAATAGCGGTGTTGCAACATTATTGTAAGTAGTAACAGGATATTTTTTAACGCTGTCATCCTTAAAGTTTTTAAGTTTATCAAAATCATATTGGTTCTTTGTAGCCGAAGAATTTTCTTTGCTTTCCTTAGAATATTTGCTTAATGTTTTCTCAGGTCTTATGTAATTAGCATTACTTTCCGAAATTAAAGTATCTAATGGTTTATAATCCTTTAATTCAGCAATTTTATAACCGTTTGTTGTCCAAGAAGAAAATGTCAGGTCATTGTTACCATCTGTTGAAGGCATAAATGCGCCGCCTAAAACATTGGTCAACTGCTGCATGTAAACAATATTACTTTCCTTTGACATTCTTGCGCTGTTAATAAGATCATATTTGTAGATATTATAAATCCCGGTCTTATCTGATGCAAAATATATAGAAGCGCCGTCTTTTGAGTAAACCGGGCTCCTGAAATCAATTGCCGGGTCACTGAACACAAAAGTTACTTCACGGGAATCAACATTAATTTCGGCTATCTGCCTAAGATCTTCCTTGGAGTAATCAAAAACAATTGTATTATTTATTGGTGACCATTTTGGAGCATATACCTGCTCGCCATTTGTGTATGATGTAATTTGCTTAATATCATTTTTATTTAACATTTTACCTGTTGGAGCAGGCGCTATGAAAAGATTCTGAGTACCATCATTATTCCTCACAAAACAGATCCACTTTCCATCACCTGAAAATGCCGGCGCATGTGCCCTTAAGCCGTTTGTAAGCTGTGTCTCTTCTTCTTTTGCTATATCATATTCAAACAGGTCATATATTACAGCATCGTGAATATTTGGCTTATTTCTTCGTGAAAAAATTATCTTTTTACCATCGGGAGACCAGCCGTAACTTCCGCTAACACTTGCAATCATATTTTCATCTTCTTTTGCGCTGTTTACATCATGCACATACATCGAAGTTGAGCCGTAATCATATTCTTTGTTAGATAAGTATGTTATCTTTTTTCCGTCAGGTGAAAATTGAGGGTTATAATTTGCAAACCCAACCTTGGCAATTAACTCACCTTCTACCAAAACTTTCTTAATATTTTCAACCCTGTTTTTGTAATCCTGTTTTAAAAAAGACTTCCATTCTTTATAAAGATCGCTGCCATCTTTACCTGTAGCTTTTTTAAATGCGCCTTCTGAATTTAGCCTTGTAAGATCGCCTAAATTTTGTGAAACTTCTTTCAACTTATCTTCACCATATTTTTCTGCAATATAACGTACAAATCCAAAACCTGAATTGTAAATTGATTCAGCTTTATATGTTGTTACAGATGCAAACTGTCCCATATCTTCCCATGAAAGCATATTATCACCAAGCACACGCATACGGAGTATCATATCCCTGTGTCCATCCCAATAATCATAGCCAAGCTGCTGGCGCTGATATTGAGATGTTCCTTCTGCAAACCATGCAGGAACTCCGACACCTGAAATAGGATATGAAATAATTGTATTTGGGTAACCATACAAAACATCGGGTCTGCGTTCTTTTTCATAATTCAAAAATTGCAGGTAAATTGCTGGGATCTTTGTTGAAAACTTCATCGAAGCAGGCACCTGTATAACATGAATGAATTCATGTGTAACTACATTACGAAGCCAGTTATGTGTACCCCTTAGGTCAAAATCAAGCGATGCTGATGCTATTTCTATCCTGTTGCCGTAATAATCGGTAGCTCCGTTGGATATATCAGACTCATCATTAATTATCCATGAGGTTTTATCAGATGGCTTATAGTTGTATAGTGAAGTTATTGGACCATAAACTTCTTCTGCTATTTTTGCTACAATATTGGCAGTTCTTTCAGTGCCTTTATGGTAATGCACGTAAAAGTGTTCAGTTTCAATTGTGAACCATTCAAGTTGAGGATTTGGCTCAAATTGAGCAAATGTGCTTACTGATAGTATAAGAAGCAATAACAGGATTCTGGATATCATATTAAAATGTTAAATTTCGCTAAATAATGAAAATAGTGAAAACAAGTGTAAAAATCACTTTAATTTTGCTGTGAAAGACAAGATTAACTGAAAATGACAGTTATATCAATGATAAAAAATATCGAAAATTTAGAGAATTAATGAAAAACGGGTAGATGTGTATGCTATATTGCTTATGTTTGTTTTGCAAAGTTAATTGAAATCAGCGAAAAAATAAAGGGGCAGAATTTATCCGCCCCTTATCCCATAGCTTTGCAAGGGCTTGATTACGATACCTGTTTAAGGTTTACTTAAGAGTATACTCAGCAAGGTTATCCCAGCATAAGGTTTATTTTATTAAGGACATTTTCTTCACTATTTGAAAATCATTTGTTTCTAATTTGTACAGGTAAATTCCGCTTGAAAAATTAGAAGCGTTCCAGTTTACTTCATAAGTGCCTGATGTAATTTGCTGGTTAACCAATGATTCCACTTCCCGTCCCAGCATATCATAAACCGCAAGTCTAACAAATGCAGCTTTTGGGATAGCAAATTTAATATTTGTTGATGGATTGAACGGATTTGGATAGTTTTGAGACAATGAGAAATCTTCAGGGATCTCATTTGAAATCGGTTCAATACCGATAAATCCGCCATTTGTAGTTTTTAAAATTAGTGAATTTCCGCCGCAGGCAAATCCTTTGTATGGATCAAAGAAATATATATCTCTAAAAGTAACATTCCAGCCGCCAGTCCAAGTAACTGTCCACGAATTACCGGCATCCGTAGTTTTGATAATATTACCTCCTGCTCCGGTAATATATCCCGTATTAGAGTTTGGAAAATAAATCGACCAGAAGTGGTTTTGGAGACCCGGATTAACTTCTATCCAGTTTATACCGCCGTTCGATGTCTTTAATATTTTACTTAAGAAAGAAGTTGTATCTAATATCACATACCCGTTATTAATATCAGTAAAAAAAATCTTATGTGCGTAAACAAAACCTGGAAGGTTAGTTTGCTGCCAGTTATTTCCGCCGTTTGTAGTTTTACTTAAAAAACCCAGATCATAAGCGGCATAACCTGTAAATTCATTTAGAAAATAACTACTGCCAAATTCACCAGATTGAGGAAGTATTCGTAACCAGTTTTCTCCGCTATTAGTACTTTTAAATATTCCGGTTGCTGTAGTAGCATAAAAAACGGAGCCAAAAGATTTTACAGAACTGATATGTCCGTTTATTTCACCTGAAGGAATGTAAAACCAGTTTTCACCGGAATTTGTTGTCTTCACGATCTTTGACTGGCTTAAAAGGAATCCACCGAATGCGATAATTGTATTTGAATTATAAAAATAAGAGCCTCTTATTTCGAAATTTGTATCAGTAAAAATAATATTCCAGTTGTCACCTGAATTCGTAGTTCTGTATATAACTCCCGCGCCGGAATTAGTTGCAGGGTAATATTTTTCACCGCACGCTAAACCTGTGTTTTGATTCTGAAAATTGATATTTGTTAGGGTAAAATTAGTATCATAGTTTTGAATCGTCCATTGAGAAAGTAATTGATTTATAGAAATGGAAAATATAAAGGCGAGTATTACCAAAAGATAACACTTCTTTGTGTGGTGATACATAAATTACCTCCATAATTTTAAGTTATGACCTAGTAAAGCTAAGCCTGTATAAAATTTTTTATCGTTTCTCCTATTTAAATTATATAAATAATTTAAAACAGTAGCCCTTTATGAGATAATTTGATGTTTAGTTTGAAATAATGAAAAAAGGTAGTGTTTTGTTATATCTTAGTTTAAGTTATATTCAAATATAATACAAGATTATTGAAAAAGCAAATATCAATTAATCATCTCAGGTTCCTTTAAAGATGTACAAACATGAAATGACTTTTAGTATAAAATTATGCCCTAACAACTAATATCATCAAATATGTATTTTTGTAATATTAAATAAATATACATATATAAAATTTTTGACCTTTTATAATGTCTGAAATTCAAAAAAGAGATTCTCTTTTTAGAAGCAATATTAGAGAAAAAGGACAAAATTCCCCGCATGCTTTAAAGTTTCCGTTTTCAAAAAAAATTAACTTAGCACTATGGATAATAGAATTGAAAAATCATTATTGCTTATAGCCAAATCTTTCCAAAGTGAATTACGGCTTGCTGATCTTGCCGCAGAAGCAAAACTGTCGGAATTTCATTTTCATCGCCTGTTTAAATCGGAAACCGGGCAAACTCCTTTGGAATATATTAATACAATAAAGCTTGAGCATGCTGCCCACCTGCTGATTATGTATCCCAATAACAGAAAATTAGAAGTGGCATATGAATGTGGTTATTCATCACCCGCTGTTTTTTCGAGAGCTTTCAAAGCACACTACAAAATGAACCCGTCAGAATTCAGGGAAAGAAAGTTTT
>JANPBV010000024.1:0-1743 GCA_031430615.1 Ignavibacteria bacterium
TTAATATTCCCCTCTGGAGATGGGAGGGAGCTGCATGCTTTAGCATTGCAGCGGAAGGGGTGTGTTATAAGCACAAGGAAGCCTCTGATGCGATAATTTAGTTTGCAAATAATTATTCTAATCTCTTCATTTCAAAACAAACAGGATATTATTTCCATGAGTTTCCGGGCTAATTGCTATTTTTTATTTTAATGAATAAGACTAAATTGCGCATTAAATGTTCATACATATACGGAGGCAAAATGCGAATCGCTATTATTTTATTGTTAATTGTTACTGCAAATATATTTTCGCAGGTGGTAAATATTGAGTCACGCAGAATGAGGACTGATACAACTGGGTGGACAGGTGACGCTGAGGCAAACTTCCAGCTATCCAAAGCTGTTGATGAAATATTCGATCTTGGCGGAAAGATACACTTTCAGTATAAAGGTAACAATGATCTCTGGCTATTCCTGACTGAAATGAGAATCATTAAAGGAGCCGGTACTCAATTTGTAAACTCAGGGTTTGCCCATATAAGGTATAACAGAAAATTAACAAAAAACTTCTTAAGATGGGAAGTATTCGCGCAGTATCAATACAACAAAGCATTGGAAGTAGGGCAGAGAGTTCTTGCCGGTATTGGTCCAAGGTTAAAACTATACGATACAAAACAATTCCGCGCCTATGTTGCCACTTTGTACATGTATGAATACCAGGAATCAGTTGATAAAACTATAATAGAACGTAATCACCGAACAAGCAGTTATTTAACTTTTACATTTGATTTCGATAGAGTTGAGTTCAGCAATACAATATACTACCAGCCAAACATGCGGGACTTAAAAGATTACAGGCTTCTTTCGCAATCTGACATTTTATTTAAAATATTTGATAATCTAAAATTTAAAACGGGATTTAATTACAGGTATGATACCCGTCCATTCCCGGGTGTGCCTAAAACAACATACTATCTGAGTAACGGGCTGGTATTTGAATTTTAGTCAAAAGTAATTCCCAACTTAAGTGTGGTGACAATCAATATAGAGTCTTGTTGTTTTAAAACCTTATTCCTAAACCATATAAGTTTAAAAATGAATTTTGTAAGTATTTATTGAATTTATTTGTATTGAATAACTACATAAATTTTTAATTAGTTTCTAATAATTCATTGTTATAAATTACTGCAATAAGTAACTTTGAATATGTGGAATATATGATTGACCATTTATTGAGCAAACCGTAGTTACCTATCAAACTAAGGATAAATTTTCCAAATTATTAAGTATGAGTTATGCGACACAAAATATAGAGTTAGAATTATTCCCAAGAGAAGCTATGGTCGAGCAGGATTATTCTGCAACCTTTGCTGATAATATGAGTATACCAATTCATAAGTGGTATAGATATACGGCAGGTTTCTCTGCTGTTTGGGTAAACAGACTTATCAGAATGCAAAAAGCAAACGGAAGGACAAGAGTAATTGATCCATTTGCAGGTTCGGGAACAGTATTAATCGAAAGCGAATTTGAGGAAGTTGAATCATACGGTATCGAAGCACATCCTTATATCTTCAGAATTGCAAAAGTAAAACTCAATTGGAATTTTCAAGCAGACATATTCAAAGCAGGAGCACTTGCATTGCTAAGCAATGCAAAAAAGAAAATAATAACTAAAACAGAATTTCCAAAACTGATAGCAAGTTGTTATCCACTTGACATTGTTCAAAAGTTGGAAGCACTTAAACAAACATGGTTTGAG
>JANPBV010000025.1:0-7243 GCA_031430615.1 Ignavibacteria bacterium
ATCAGCGATTATGAGCTTGAGCGCCTCCGCTTTCAGCATGGCGTGTGGAAAGAAATTACTGATTCATTCCTTGATAAGCTAAATATTGCTCACGGCTCAAAAGTTCTTGATGCAGGCGCAGGTCCGGGTTTTGTTTCTGCTGATCTGCTTGGTAGAACTGGAACTACAGGTGAAGTAACTGCTCTCGAACCATCTGAAATGTATGTTAATTATTTAAAGAATTACGTTGTTGAAAATAACATTCAGAATCTGAAAGTCATTCACGGTTCTGTTGAAACAGCGGAGTTGCCTGAACAATATTTTGATATTATCTTTGCCCGTTGGGTCATTTCCTTTGTGCCTGATGCTGATGTATTTCTTGATAAACTTATCCGTTCATTAAAGCCAGGTGGAATAATATCATTCATGGATTATGCCTACGAAGGACTGGCTCTTTTTCCTAAAGGCGGTGCATTTGATAATATGGCTGATGCTGTGCGCGCTTACTGGGTGCATGGCGGCGGCGATCCGTATATAGGAGCAAGGCTGCCAGGAATGTTCAGGAAAAGAAATATTGAAGTGAAAGAATATTATCCGGTTGCTCAATGCGGCGGACCCCAAAGCGGTGTGTTCCAATGGGCTGATAAGTTCTTCACCGTACACATTCAACAGATGGTGGATCTTGGTGTAATTTCTCAAAGTGAAGGTGATGCAATGCATTCGGATTGGAATTCTCATAAGCAGGATGAAGATTCAGTTTTTATATCACCAACAATTACAGTTATTTCGGGGAAGAAAACGCATTAAAAATATTTATTCCTTCGGCAAAATATAAATAAGAAATTACCAAAACTGATACAAATAATATATATGTAATATAGCTAAGTGTAGTTACCGCCATACCCTTTAGTATTCCTTTTACTAATGATATATCCGAGAATTTTATCATAGCGTATATATAGAATACAGTACCAATAAAAAATCTTGCGTTCCATATCCTTATATCAATCAGGGATAGAAGCATCAGCACAACTGAAAAGACAAGTGTAGTACCCACCCAGAAAAATGCCGCTGCAAGAGACTCTGCGTAGTTTACACCTGTTTTTTTCCTGAAAAAAAGATAGAAGAAAAACGCAAGAATAACGGGCATAAAATAATTAAAGTAATTTACATACTGCCCCACTATGTGCTGTATCTCTGAAATGCGGGTTAATTCTTCTGCGCTATCGCTTGTAACCTTTACATTCATGAATGCAAAATATTTCTCGCTCATCCTGTGGAACACTACAGCGAAAATTGTCTGTATGAAAATGAAATACGAAAACGGTTTGATAAAAGATTTTCTTTTGCCTGAGATATAATCTTTAACTGTTTGGCCTGGGTTTAAGAGAAGGCTCCTGAAGGTCTTCAAAATTGAATTTTCCCAATGAAGTATACCATGGGTCACCTCATGAACAATTGATCTTACCTGAAGCCGTTTTACTTTTTCCTGCCCGCAATGATGGCAGTACTTACCTTCAAATTCGTTACCGCAATTTGAGCATTTTTCCATTTTACAAATATAATAATTTTTTACCTCACCCCCAGCCCCTCTCCTTAAAGGAGAGGGGGGGAGAAGCGTGAGGAATATAATTTTCACAGTATAATAATAATTTTTATATTTCGTTCCCCTCTCCCCTTGGGAGAGGGGTTAGGGGGTGAGGGCTATCATTGAATTAAGATACAATTTGAGTGATATTGCATGAATGAAAAACCTGCTTAACCGAATTCCTAATCACCGTAAAGGATTAATTTACATTTCCTTCACAGCGTTCCTATGGAGCACAAGCGGCTTTTTCATTAAATACCTTACCATAAACGCATTCCAGATATCTTTTTTCAGGTCTTTGATAGCTGCATTAACTGTTTTTTTCATTACAGTTGCACGGAAACAAAAGCTGAAATTTGAATTCGATAAGGTCTCAAACTTTGCGGCAATATTTTATGCAGGGATACTGATATTATTTGTTCTGGCAACAAAAATGACAAGTGCCGCAAATGCAATATTTTTACAGTTCACCGCTCCAATGTATTTAGTTGTATTAGAACCCCTTTTCCTTAAAACCAAATTTGAATCAAAAAATGTCATTACAATTATCATTTGTATATTTGGAATGATATTATTTTTCTTCGGGAAGCTTGAGCTTGGCAATATTTACGGCAACCTGCTGGCAATTGCATCGGGAATGTGTTTTGCGATGTTCAGTCTATTGCTTAAATACAAAAAAGTTAAACATAAAAATGATAACACGCTCAATAATGTTGTCATGGGGAATGTTATTGTTGCTGTCGTTGCATTCTTCATTATTTTCCCGGATTTCAAGTTAGATTTAACCCAGGCTCTGATATTACTATACATGGGAGCAATTCAGATTGGCGTGAGCTATATTATATTTAATGAGGGAATAAAATATGTTTCAGCAACTGAATCAATGATAATTGCGACACTTGAGGCGATATTTAATCCGATTTGGGTATTTATTGGGATTGGCGAAGCTCCCTCAGTATATTCTATTCTGGGTGGTTTAATTATATTCGGAGCTATCATCTGGCGTAATTTCAGCAGAAAAGAAAAATCTTTGATAATAGAGTGAAACCTCTCCCCTTCCCCTCTACCTTGTTGTTGGTGTTGCGGACTGGTTTCTCAGTTGACCTGTAACGATATTTAACCCCATATCACCTTATTTATATTGTAAGTATCACCTATTTTCCTTAAATTTGTGCTTTAAATAAGCAAAATTCAGATATTTTCCCGGATTGAACCGGGAAATTTGAACCACTGATAAACTTCAAAAGCGAGATCCTTCCTGCCTGCTGCAGGCAGGCGCTTACGCTCAGGATATAAAATGGACTACAAAAACATATTAGTTACAAAGTTAGATAATCCCAAAGGGTTAAAGGTCGGGCAAATTCAGCTTAACCGCCCCGATGTTTTAAATGCGCTTAATATTGAGCTAATGGGTGAATTAGTCAGTACCCTTGAGTCTTTTGATAAAGATTCCGAAATTGGCTGTATAATTATCACAGGCAGCGCCAAAGCATTTGCTGCAGGAGCTGATATTAAGGAAATGGCAACCCAAAGCGCAATTGATATGCATATCCGTGACCAGTTTGCTGTGTGGGATAGAATTCGCAAAATTAAAAAACCAATTATCGCAGCTACATCAGGATTTGTTTTGGGCGGCGGTTGTGAACTCTCAATGGCGTGTGATATGATTGTCGCCGCTGAATGTACAAAATTCGGCCAACCTGAAATTAAACTTGGCGTTATCCCGGGCGCAGGCGGCACCCAGCGTTTAACACGCGCTATAGGAAAAGCAAGAGCAATGGAAATGATATTAACCGGCAGAATGTACACAGCGCAGGAAATGTTTGATGCGGGCCTTGTAACCCGCATCGCTGATGATGAAGTTTTCCTCGAGGAAGCGCAGGCGCTTGCAAAAGAAATAGCGACTATGCCTCCTATTGCATTACAAATGGCAAAGGATGCGATACTTAAATCATTCGATACAACCATCGAAGGCGGCTTAGAATATGAGCGAAAAGCATTTTACCTGCTCTTTGCAAGTGATGATATGAAAGAAGGCATGACAGCCTTTGTTGAAAAACGCAAGCCTGAGTGGAAGGGCAAATAAGGCAGTCAAAAGTTTTAAAGTTATAAGGTTGTACATTCGAAGATTATTAAGATTCATCCAATTCGGATATTGAGTGTTTTACATTAAGATATAGATTCTGCTTTTGATCTTTAAACCGGCATCTGAAAATTACCGCCCGGAAATTATCTAAAGCAGAATAAACACAGGAAAAGCTGTTTGAGCGCATAAACAGGCGAGCCATGACTTAAACCGCGTTAGCGGAGGAAGTTTCTTTTCCTGTAAGGCGAAGATAATTTCAGGTAATTTTCAGCGGCCTTGATTTTTTGGTTCTTTTTTATCAAGAAAAAAGAACGCGTCGCAGGCGAAAAAATAACATTTAGATAATTAAAAAATAATTTATAACAACTTGATAAAATACTTTTCGCTCGCCGCAATTTTAATATTTTCCTTTACAATCTTGACTGGTTTTTCAGTTGTTAACTCTCAGGATAAAAACAATGAAGTTCAGAAAAAAAGCGGGTTCACTTCTGACTCATCCAACTTCAATGCTGAACAGATAATTGAAATGAATAAACCTGGCTTGATATCAATTTGGTATCACACCGATAATTATTACTCATATTATTCATTTACAACAATTGATACAACGCTTCTTAATGGCAGCGGGTTTGTATTCAGCGAAGATGGCTTAATAGGCACAAATTACCATGTAGTTGATGGCATTGATAGTCTGCTTGTAAAAACAAGCGATGGTACTTTCTACGATGCCGAGCTTCTTATCATTGATGAAAAAAATGATATGGCAATACTGCGCATTAAGAATGCCAATGGTCACAAATTCCCCACAATAAAATTCGGCAATTCTGATGCTATGAAAGTGGGTCAGGAAGTCTTTGCAATCGGTAGTCCGTTGGGTTATGAATACACAATATCTCAGGGCATTGTTGCCGGTATCAGGGATAATGAAAAAGTATCCTTTACCGATCCTGTAACATATACACTAATTGAAAAGAATTTTGAGAAAGTACTTCAGATAACTGCTGCTATTTCACCGGGTAACTCAGGCGGCGCGTTATTTAACCGCAAAGGTGAGGTTGTTGGTATAACTACTTATACATATACCGGTTATGGTAACCTGAATTTCGCTATTGCCATAAACAGTTTTGTTTATTTTATGAATTCAGTAGACCTGGCTAATATTGATAATAACCCCGAAGCTAAGAAAAAAAGGGAAGAAAGCTTATATTACTCTAACTTAAGACTTGCGGGCAACTACAAACAGGAAGCTACATATAACTGGCTGTACGTTAAACAAAAGGATACAATGAAAACGCTTGATACTTTCATAGTTAAACAGGATTCCATTGCAAGATTAAACTTCACTAAAGCCGAAACATTTTATAATAAATGCTTAAGCATAGCCCCTGATTCATTCAGCGTGTACAGGGAAATGATGGATCTGTATGTGTATTGCGAAAACTTCACAAAGGCTGAAAACCTATATGACACAATAAAAACAAGATTCCAAAGCGATAGTCTGTTAAGCCTGCTGTCATCAAGTCTGGCAAGCGCTTATACCACTTCAAAAGAATATAAAAAAGCGCTTCAGTTTTATGAGAAGATGGCTGCCAAGGATACAACCGATATTTACCTGCGTTACCAGATTGGGAATATCTATGAAAGCATGGGGAAAAATAGCAGGGCTGTTAAGGAATATAAAAAAGTAATTAAAAAAGATCCCACATATACGCAAGCCTATATTCAGCTTGGCGCGCTTTATTACAATAAGTATAAAGATTACAAAACCGCAAAAAGCTACATAGAAAAAGCTTACGATATGGAAATAGGAGCATATGGCTCAACATATTTTGTGGATATACCTTATTATCTTGGAATGATAGCGTGTAAAGAAAGAAAAAAATTCGATGCCATGCTTTACTACATGGATCTTAAGAGCATATACTCATATACACCTGAAGAAAATAAAAAGAAAGCTGAACTGCTCAAAGCTCTCAGAGACTTAAATTAATATTTCATATAAATGATACACAAATTTGATGTTGTAATTGTTGGCGCAGGCGGAGCAGGGCTTCGCGCTGCCATAGAAATTCCCAAAGAAAATTCATGCGCAGTAATATCAAAAGTATTTCCCACACGCTCACATACCGGAACGGCACAGGGCGGCGTTTGCGCTGCGCTTTCTAACGAAGAAGAGGATTCATGGCTTGACCACGCCTTTGATACTGTGAAAGGCTCTGATTATCTTGGTGACCAGGATGCAATTGAAATCATGTGTCAGGATGCGCCGCGCGCAATTATTGAGCTTGAACATATGGGTATGCCGTTTTCACGGACAAAAGAAGGCAAAATTGCGCAGCGTAAATTTGGCGGTCATACCAAGCTTGAAGATCCAAAAGACCCGAATTCAAAAAGAATTCCTGTTAACCGCGCTTGTTACTCAGCAGATAGAACGGGACACGTTATGCTGCAGACTCTTTATGAGAATTGCATAAAAAATAATGTAAATTTTTATTCGGAATATTTCCTGACCGATCTTATTATTGAAGACGGTATATGCAAAGGCTTAACAGCTATTGATATGGCAACATCTGAAATACATATTTTCCAGGCTAAAGCTATTATGTTTGCAACAGGCGGTTACGGCAGAGCATTCAGGATCACATCAAACGCTCACGTTGGCACCGGTGATGGATGCGCGCTGGTTTATAAAGCAGGATTGCCGCTCGAAGATATGGAGTTCTACCAGTTCCACCCAACAGGTCTTTGGAGGCTGGGTATTCTTGTATCTGAAGCTGCTCGTGGTGAAGGCGGTATATTAAGAAATAACGCCGGTGAACGTTTCATGGAAGTTTATGCGCCTTCAGTAAAAGATCTCGCTCCAAGAGATATGGTATCAAGAGCTATAATTTCTGAAATACGTGCCGGACGCGGAATTTTAGGCAGCGATGGTACTTACTACATTGATCTGGACTTAACACACTTAGGCAAAAAAGTTATTGATGAAAAGATACCTGAAATAACCGGTTTTGCAAGAACATATCTTGGTGTAGAACCAACTAAAGAATGTGTTCCTATTCAGCCTACAGCCCACTATGCAATGGGCGGCATACCTACAAACTTTGATGCGGAAGTACTTGCCGATAGTAAAGGAACAAAAGTTATAGGATTTTACGCAGCAGGCGAGTGCGCATGTGTATCAGTACACGGCGGAAACAGGCTTGGAACAAACTCACTGCTTGATATAGTGGTATTTGGCAGACGCGGCGGCAAGAAAATTTCGCAATTCTTAAAAACAGCAGAGCATCACGAATTTAAAACAGACCCGGCAGAGAAAACAAAAGAAATGATGAACAATTTGCTTGCTCAAACCGGTGGAGAAAAGTTATCTGTCATTAGAAGAGAACTACAGCAGAACATGATGGATAAATGCGGTATCTTCAGGAATGAAAAAGACCTTACTGAAAACAAAGAGCTGATAAAGCAATTAAAGGAAAGATACAAAAACATAACCGTGCAGGATAAGAGCAAAGTATTTAATACTGATCTTATCGAAACCATAGAGCTTGGCAATTTGCTTGATATTGCCGAGAGCATAAATGAAGGCGCAT
>JANPBV010000026.1:0-4087 GCA_031430615.1 Ignavibacteria bacterium
AACTTCTCTTCCCAATAAGTCATATATCTTAAGCTCAACATTACCTGATGTTGGTAATGCGAAAGTTATGTTAGTTGTTGGGTTGAACGGATTAGGATAATTCTGTTCAAGTTTAAATGTGCTTGGAATCTGGCTTGTTGGATCGTTAATGCCTACAGGAACGCCTGTCATTTTAGAGATTGTTCCTGTTGTTCCGGCTGACCATCCTACCATACATCCGTTGCCACCTGTTACCAATGATATATCATTCTGAGCTGCTGTTTGTGTGTGAACCTGTGTCCAGGTTGCGCCAACATCAGTACTTCTCCATATTCCTGTACCTCTTGTGTACCAGTAATCACTTCCTGAACCCTGAATACCTGTTATAGTGCCTGTACCGCCTGCTGGAAGTAATGCATATGTCAAACCGCCATCAGTTGATTTTACCATTGTAGCGCCAGCGCCTAATCCGACTGTAGCTGAGTTAAAATGAACACCTGTTACCTGACCTGCTAAACCTGTCGTAGCAACACTTGCCCAGTTAACTCCTGAATTGATGGAGCGCCAGATTGTACCCTGACCAGAGCCAAACCATACATTAGTTCCTAAAACCTGCAAAGAGTTATTTCTGCCATCTCCGGTACCTGTTGGGGATGAAAGTACTGTCCATGTTGAACCGCCATCAATAGTTCCAAGTATTAACCATACACCGGCAAGTACATCTCCGGTTGCAATTCCAACGGTAGGTGATGTCATTTTAATTGCATTTATAAATCCGCCTGCTATAGTATAAACCTGAGTCCAGGTTGTGCCGCCATTGATTGTTTTATAAATAAATGTAGCGCCTGGTGTTGTTGTTACCCATGCTGTATTTGCATCAAGAGCCTCTATGTTATATATGTCACCAACTATGACACCAGGTGTTGAATTACCATTAGTCCATGTTGTGCCGCCATCGATAGTTTTGCGAACAACGCCGCCTGCGCCTGCTGCCCAGCCAATTAAATTGCTAACTGCTTTTACTGAATATATTAATGCTGTTGTGCCTGATGTTTGTGTTGACCAGCTGTAACTGCAGTTTACAACTGGTGGGGCTACATCTATTCCAACATGCATCATAAATCCACCTGTGTTACCCCATATGTGAGGGCACGCACCTGGAGATAAAGGTCCTGTATGCCGTTTACTTCCCGAAACACCTGTTTGGAAACAATTGAAACCTGTTCCAGAGTATCCGCATTGTTCAATTTCTACTACCAAACTCTTTGTGGGGTCAAAACTAAAAGGAGTATCTAATGTAACAGATACAAAACTACCTGAGGTAGTGTTTATAGCAAAATTGCTTTGGTTAAACACAGTAGTCATTGTACCGGTGTACCATGCAGATGGTGGTAAATCTGTATCTGTAGTCAATCCCATCCTGATTTTCAATGTTGTGTATGTACCATTTCCGGTGGATGCTGCTCTAAAATAAATCTTTGTTATATTGCCTGCAGCTGGTGCAGAAGGATTGTTGAAATCTCCCGGTAGAAAAAGTAATTGAATAGTTTTTCCGGTTGCAGGATTTGTTCCGAACGGGAATGTGTTTGCTGATCCTCCCGAATTGAAATTATAATGTTGCTGAGAAAATATGTTGGCTGTTAACGCCAATAGTAAAACCAAGAATGCCGAAACATTCTTAAAACAAAGAGGACATCTAGTTTTCATAGCTATGTTGGTTTAGTTTGGGAGTATTCCCTAAAAAGTGAATTTTAAATAAATTCTGCTATAAAACTTTTATTATATTAATTGATCTCTAAAGTTAAAATAATTAGAAATAGTAATTAATTGACAATTTGTAAAACAATATAATTTTCCTTTTGTTATTGTATAAAGTTGGCTGATTAGATTTAAAAAATCAAGTGTTTAAGCAGTAAAACTATTAATTTGACTTGACAATTTATTGCTTAAATGATGATAAAATCCCTCATTTGAGCATTTCATCTTTCTCAACCTTATTAATGTATTATACAAATATAAACGCAATGAGAGATAAAATTTTATGATATTTGTCACCTTTTCAAATGATATTTATCCCAATAAAAACCCCCGCTCAAAGAGCAGGGGTTAATGTTATCTGTCATTCTAAAAATTAATTAATTCATATTCTCTAAAACTTTTGCCGGAAACCAGCCGTTTTGAAGAGAAGTAACAAAGATTTTTGATGATACTATCTTAACCGGTACCATAGGAACAAATGTCTGATACCAGGGCATTTTATCAACAAGCAATTCTCTTACCTTAGCTTCTTCATCATCAGGCAGAACTTCAACAACTGCTTTACCCTGCAGGAAATCTTTTGTGGCATCGTTCTGTGAAATTGAATAAGCAACATTTTTATTCTGTGCAATATTCGCAAAACTTTTACCGCCTTTTTCAACCAGAAGGTATATATCTATGCCTTCATTTACATAGTATGCGCCAAGTATCCATGGTGAGTAGTCAGTTCCGGTGGTTGCCAGCATAATAGCATTACTAGCTCCCAATACTTCTTTTACTTTTGCTTCTACTTCATTGTTAAGTGTTTCTGTCATTTTATTCTGCTCCTCGAGGTTATGTATTATTAATTTATTATTGATAGATTGAACTGCAAATATATTCAAAACAAATGTTTATTTAAATTGAAAAATAATTATTGAATATTGATACTGTTTTTTGAAAAAATTGCGTTTTTTAGCTATTATCTATTTATTGTTCTAAATCTATTAATCATACTCCTAAATGATAGCAGTCATATTATGCCCTATACTATTATAGTATATTTACCAAATTCAAAATTTCATTTTTTCAATTATGGAGGTCATATGACTAAGCTTCGTCATTTGGATTACTATCGTTTGCCGTGGAACCTATCGGATAATATCATTTCATGGCTTGAGCCTACTGCTAAATGCAACCTCGCATGTCTTGGATGCTACAGAAAAAATGAGATCAACAGCCACAAGACCCTGCATGAAATAAAAGAAGAGCTTAATGTATTTATGCATTACCGTAAGTCAGATAGTATTTCTATTGCTGGCGGTGAGCCTCTTTTGCATCCGCAGATAGTTGATATAGTTAAAATGGTAAGCAACTTTGGATGTAAGCCTATCGTAAATACAAACGGTATCGCTTTAACACCTGAACTGCTGCATGAATTAAAACTGGCGGGTGTTTATGGTTTTACTTTCCATATTGATAGCAAACAAAACCGCCCGGGGTGGAAACAGGCTGATGAAGTTGAGCTTAACGAGCTTAGGTACAAATATGCGCGTATGCTTGCTGATGAAGGCGGAATATCATGTTCATTCAATTCTACAGTTTATGAAGATACACTGATAAACATTCCTGATATGCTGAAATGGGCGCATAAGAATATTGATATTGTGAACGTGATGGTATTTATTATTTACCGCGCGGTTGATAACAGGGAAGTTGATTGGTACCTTGGACCTAAGAAAATTGATATGAGTTCTTTGGTATATAATGAAGATGTACCTGAGCGTACTGATATTAAAGCTGATGAAGTTGTTGAAATAATAAGAAGGGCGTACCCGGATTTTGATCCGTGTGCATACCTAAACGGCTCTGAGGAAGCTGATTCATTCAAATGGCTATTGAGCGGAAGACTTGGAACGAAGAAAAAAATATTCGGATACATGGGAAGCAAAGCTATGGAAATAGTGCAGACAGCATATCACCTGATGTACGGAAAGTACCTGAGTTACACCAGACCCAAAATGAATAAAAAGGGGAGAGCTATGTTATTAATGGGACTCTTTGATAAAAAATTGCGCAGAACATTTTTTAAATATTTAAAAAATCCATTCCGTATTTTCAGGAAGCTATATTATCAGTCAATTATGATAATCCAGCCGGTTGATTTCATGGATGACGGCAGGCAAAGCATGTGCGATGGCTGTCCTGATATGACTGTATGGAATGGCAAACTGGTTTATTCCTGCCGGATGGAGGAACAGCTAAAGTATGGTTATAATTTAAGGACGTATCCAAAGAATATGGATAAAGAATTGGAAAAGATGGAAGAAGTGTAATCTATTTTTCCTTCATTAATTTTTTTAAATAATTC
>JANPBV010000027.1:0-2364 GCA_031430615.1 Ignavibacteria bacterium
TTTCTGCAATGGAGTATATTAAAACACCTGGATTATAATATTTTGTCCATAACAGATTACCACTATTATCATACTTCTTAATAAAACCTTTATATACTCCAGGTGATTCTCTAACTCCGGCAAAATAAAAATTACCAGAGATTTCGGCAACATCCTTTACATGATAACTTGTGTAAACAGAATCTTGTAAATACTTATACCAAATAAGTGATCCATTTGAATCAACTTTACCGAGGAAATTATATCCATAACAAATTAAATTTCTGAAATCCATTGTAAACTTGAGGTATAAAAAACCAATTGTAGTATCAGTGAATAATCTTTTCCAAAGTATGTTTCCATTCATATCAGTTTTAAGAATTCCCCGCCAGGTATTAAAGAATAAGTTACCGTTTGCATCTTGTACAACACCATATCCGATTCGTTCATTATTCAGAAATTTTTTCTTCCAAATAATATCCCCTTGAGTTGAAAACTTTATTAAAATTGAAGCCTCTCCATTTCCACTATCTCCAACTGTAATGTAATTCCCATCAATTGTCTGTATTGAAGTATATGCTTCATCATTAGAAAAAGGACCCCCAAAGGTCCTAGTCCACGAAATTTGAGACATTATATTACCTGTAATTAAAATTGAAAGAAGGGCAAAGATTAAAGTAAAGATTCTAAATTTATACATATAAGCAAAGAATAAATTTGTTTCCGTTACTTCAATATAATCATTTTTCTTGTCTGTTTAAATGTACCTGATTCGAGTGTGTAGAAATACATCCCAGAAGAATAATTAGCCGCGGCTATAAATATTTCTTATACTATTATTAACGGCAAAGCAATAATGTATAACATGTATTAACAAACTAACATCAGCTTAACATATATTTAACTCATAACTTGAAAATTAAGCATATTTTGCATAATAATTCTTAACATTAATAATCAAACTAATAAATTAAGAATTGTTTTTTTAGGCTACTTTGCCTATTTTACAGCAGTAAATTTAGGGTTATTTACTTAACTCCGCTCTAATGCGGTAAACACTTCGGTTCATCTATAAAAGATTTAAAAACTATTGAATGAGAATTTATACTGGTTCTTTATTTAACCGTATTACTAAATATTCCATTTCTTTTATATTAACATGCATAATATTGTATGGCGGCTTTGCTGTAGCCGATGATGATATTAATCATTACACAAACGTTGGCAACATTGGCTTAACTATTACTAACTTTGGCACAATAGGACATGGGTTTACTCTGTGGCCGGGACAACCATCATGCGAATATCCCAAAAGTTCTCAGATAGAACATATATTTGATGGCGGGCTTTGGATTGGCGGCAAAAAGAACGGCATTATCAGGGTAACAACAGGAGCAATTGACGCATCATCGGCAAACAGAGGTGAAGGCTTTGAATACAGCAGCGCAACCGGACAGATTATTTCTCAAAAGTCATCCTTGCTTACTTCACCATTTTACTCACCACAGGCAATTTCACACCAGGATTTTATCTGCGAATACACCGATACTAATACAGTAATTGGCGGGCAGACTATAGTTAATCACACTCCGCTTGGTTTAAAAGTTATTCAGCAATCATACTGCTGGAACTATCCTTATGCTGATTTTTTTGTGATAATGCGTTACAGGATAATTAACATAGGATACCGCGGTGATACTTCACCAATTGATAGCGCTTTTGTAGGAATGTGGACAGATTTAGTTGTAAGGAATACACAAATTACCAGACCTGGCGGTTCATCTTTCTATACAAAAGGCGGCAATGGATGGGATAGCCTCTATAATATGGGTTATGAATTTGATGCAGCCGGCGATGTTGGTTATACGAATAGTTATATTGGGATAAAACTTTTAGGCTCAACACCATACGGCAGAACATTAACCGATACATTGCCAACCGGCAGGAATTTTGTTACATGGCAGTTCAGGAATACCGTTGACCCTACATATTTTGCGCCTCAGTCAGATCAAGACGGTCAGACTTTAGGCAGATACAGTAAGATGAACGGTTTTTTCACGACTGGAGTAAAAATTAACTCATCCATTTTAGCAAATATTAAACAGCCTACAAACCGCTCGGTACTTGTAACAGGCGGTCCGTACACAAGATTAAATTACCTTGATACACTTGAAGTTGTATATGGTGTTGTTTGCGCAAAAAAAACAGGCAATGACCCACAAAGCTGGGATTCAACTTATCAAAGAACAGAATTAAGAAACCATGCAGACTGGTGCCAAAAAGCTTATAACTTCCGTCGGCTTGAGGTTCAGCCCTTGTACGTACCAAAGCGAGGTCTGAACCAGCCTGAGGCTCAGTCAAGTTCATGGTGCCAGTCCATTCACC
>JANPBV010000028.1:0-18292 GCA_031430615.1 Ignavibacteria bacterium
GATAAGGAAGCAGGGATTTTGGTTTAAACAAAAAGGAACGGTCTTAACCGTTCCTTGAATGTATGGATTCCTTTCATCACTTCATTCTACAAGGCGTACCTGCATTCGCCATAAACTCAACTCAAAAACGAGTCAGAGGGAATCCGTCCCTTCGGGAGAAAACGAGGGAAAGTAGTCCCGAGTACTCGGGACTATATAACTATATTTATTTAATTTACCTACTAGAACGGTCAACTTGAGTTAATTAAAATATTGATAATTTTAGTTGTATATTTTAACTAATTCAGAACACTATTTACCACGCAGGCCATAAACTATTTGCATTATCAAAACTTGCAGGAAGCAGTTTTCTTGGATCTTGTCCGCTTGTTGTGGCTACGTATATATGTCCTATACCTGCTGATGGCATTCTAATATATGCCAGATAGTTTCCGTTAGGAAGCCAAGTGGGATACCTGGAATTTATTCCTGCCTCATTAATTACATCTGAAGGAGTACCGCTTGCAGGATAAGGCAAACCAACTATCTTCCAGTAATCACCTGAAGTCTTGTCGGATTCAAATATTATTCTCTCACACGCAGGAGACCAAGCCGGGTAGCCTGAATTATTAGGATTGTAAAAATTCTGGTTATTAACCGTATCAAGAGGATCAATTACAAATACATCATGATCACTTGAAGTAGAAGAACCTTTATATTCATAAGCAACCCTTCTTACTGAGATTTTGGGCGACCATTTTGGATTAAATTCATCCGGACCGTTTGTATTTGTTAAAGCACGTACATCTGAGATATTGAAAGTATTTCCACTGCCTGCTACATCTCCAATAAACAAATCTCTTGAATCTGTCGAGTCGAGTCCTCCGCCATTGTTATTCCACCTTCTATCAAATATTATATATTTCCCATCAGGTGAAAAAGAAGGATTATTATCCCAATTACCATTAGATGAGAATTGTTTTTTAGGATTTGGGCTGACGGTTGAATCTATACTGCCATCTGCTTTAAAGAAGAATGCATAAATTTCTTCGTTATTTGATTGAACAGAAGTGAAGAATAAAACCCTGCCATCTGGCGACCAGTTAGATTGTTTATTCTGCTCTCTGCTTGTTAATGATGCAGTTAAATTAAAAGGGTTAGCTGGATAAACCAATCCCGTAGTGGCTAAATTTCCATTAGCATCTACCTGTGCTAAGAAGACATCATATTTTGTTGGATTATCCCTGTTGGATGTAAAAGATATGAATTTACCCGAACGTGTTAAGTCAGATAATGTAACCGGATTGCCGGGGTTTACTGTGTTATCATCTCCACAGCCTATGATTGTTAAGGTAATTAGCATTATAAATATAACTCTTTTCATTCTTTTCATTTTATCTACATTATTAAATGTACAGTTTAAGCTAAATATACAATATAACATTCTTGTTAAAAATACCTGAAAATGTGATTTTATTGTGAATTTTTGCCTCAATTTATGATAACTGTAACCTCTATTCACATAACAATTGGAATTACTGACAAGTGAAGTGGTGAGAATAAATTGAAAATAGTTAATGATATTTTTAAAGAAAGTGAAGATGCAAGGAACTACCCGGCATATTATGTAAATCCTAAATATGGTGAACTGTTTTGGGTGATAGATAAAGAAGCAGGAAGTTTATTGTAAAAAAAGGAACACTCGAGAAAGTGTTCCTTTTTGATTACTTTGTACCCCCATAGGGATTCGAACCCCAACTAGAACATCCGTAGTGTTCCGTGCTAATCCATTACACCATGGGGGCATTAAAATCATAAAACCTAAATTCAAAATCCAAATGTCAATTGTCAAATAATATTGAAATTTGACAGTGAATTGCCCTTATTTACACAAATTTACCAATATTTTATGAGCAATTCAATTGATAAATTCTGGATAAATTACGGGTTAAATTTTGTTATATTCTTTGTTATTATTGTCACGAAGGGGGCTCATTTGAGCAGTAATTTTATCTTGTTGTTGGTGAAAAACTGAAAATCCAGTCGCGGCACCAACAACTTGGGGAATTTTTTGTTATATTCTTTGTTATTATTGCAGCAAATTTAGTTCAATTTTAAATGAAAAATCTATACCAAATTCTATATGGTGTTGCAGGTTTATTGTTCTTAATTGTAATTCTGGGAGGAACAGTGACAAAGCCAATTTTCAATAATTTTTCAACAAGGACAATTGAAACTGCCGGGGTTAAGAAAGCCTCACTTGATTCTATTGACAGCAAAGTTGATGATATGCTGTATGGACTGAAGAAGATACAACTACAAATTGATAAGTTAAAGAATATTTTTTCTGATAAAGAAATTGATGAGAGTAAATACCAACGGGTAAATAATGAAGTATTTACAAGGAATATTTATAATCCAATAAACGAGCTGGCTATTGTGTTTTACAGGATCGGGTTTTTCTTTATCAGTATAATATTATTGTTATCGGCTGTTATATTTCAGTTGATATACAGGGGTCAGGATTTGAGAAGAAGAGTTGAGAAGCTTGAAGTTAAATTGACTTAGTAAGTTTAGTTAATTTGATTGATGGGATTGCTTCGTCGCTTCCTTCCTCCACTCACGCGTAGTAAGGCGTGGCACTCCTTCCCCTCTCAAAAACTGCAGGGGGCAGAGAGGTGGGAATTAAGATTAAGGATAATATTTTGCTCACAAAAAAAAGCAATGTTCAGATAAATCCAAAAATTGCTCATTACTCATTGTTCATTAATCATTATTCATTACTCATTACTCATTATTCATTACTCATTACTCATTGCTCATTGTTATTTATTTTTCTTCCACTGGTCTAATAGACTTTCATTCTTCTTATCGTTCTGAGAAACTGTAGTTTTGAAGTTGAATTCTTTTTCACTGCCATCCCAAAAGATAACAGCCATATTTTCACCGCCAAATGAACCGTTGGATGAGAAATAAGATTCATTCCCTCCAAAAATGCTATTACCTGTTAATGCAAAAGTCCACACTTTACCTTTATAATTAAAAAACTTAAGTGCGGTAATATCATCAAAATCAAAAGTTATCTCGCCGCATAGATGGTTATCTTCTTCAAAAAGCCTTTTCTTTACATTTTTCACACCAAGCATTTCATCTTCGGGCTTGTTACCATTAAGATAATTTGCGGCAAGTTCCTGGTAATCGGCTTCAATAGTAGCATTTGAATCCTGTGTCCGCATGATATTAATATACTTTATCTTCCCGCTTCCCTTATTACCATCATTGAGTTTATAGGAATATTCTTTCGTTTCAACAGTTAAACAGCCAATTAGGCTAACAGAAAATACAAATAAGAATATATAGATAATTGATCTTTTCATTTTAATATAGATTATAATTCAACAATATTTTCGCCGCCATCAGCGTAAATCATATTACCGTTCATCCAGTTCCCTTTTTGATTGGTAATAGATACTATTATCTCAGCAACATCCTCGGGTTTAGTAAGCCTGTCAAATGGATTCCTCCGTAAGGCATCTTCAACAATAGCCTGCGCATTTGGAATTTTGCGCATTGCTGGAGTTTCAGTAACACCTGCCTGTACAGGTGAAGCTGTAATGCCAAATTTGGCAAGCTCCATACCAAGCTGCCTGCAGTGTGATTCCAATACTGCCTTAGCTGCGGATACCGCGCCATATCCGTGTATTACTCTGTGTCCACCGGTTGAGGTCATTCCAAATATCCTGCCGCCCGGAGCCATTAGATTTCTTCTAACCATATCTCTTGACCAGTAAACAATACTGTTGCCCATAACATCAATTGTCATTTCAAGCTGTTTTTGGGTCAGATCATTTTCAGGTGTTTCACCTATGTATGGTTTAAGTGTGCCAAATGCCAATGAATGAAGCAGGCATTTAATAGTATCTTCACCTTCAGAAAAAATATTATTTTTAACTTCGTCAAGGATCATATTGCGTTTTTCAGCATCAGCTGCATTTACATTAAAAAAAATGGCTTCAACACCTTTTGCTTTAATGTCATCAATTAATTTATTTACATCAGGCATTGTTGCCGACCTATCAAGGTGCACGCCAACGATATTAGTTCCTTCTTCAGCAAAAGCGCGTGCAGTTGCTGCTCCAAAACCACTGGATGCGCCTAAAATTAAAGCCCATTTTTTCATATAAATTCAGTTTTTCGTTAAATAATCAATAAATATAGTTTTTTATGAATTTTTATACAATCCAAACAATTACACACATACTTATCAAAAAAACATAATAAAATAGCCTCCATATTTCTATGGAGGCTATTAAAATCAATATACAAATATTTTTATTTTACCAGTCCCAAAAAATCAGGATTTCCTGCCTTCGCTACGCTCTGTCAGGCAGGCTAAAAATAACTTCGTTATTTTACCAGTATCATTTTCTTCACATCTGTAAAGTCACCTGCTTCAATTTTAAAGAAATAGGTACCAGAAGCTAGGTTAGAACCATCAAACTTAACTTCATACTGTCCAGCTTGTGTAAACTCGTTAACAAGAGTCTTCACTTCCCTGCCGAGCAGATCGTAAACAACCAGTTTAACATTCGAGTTTTTTGCAATATCAAATTTGATATTGGAAACCGGGTTAAACGGATTAGGATAGTTCTGGTATAAATTAAATTTGATCGGAATATTATTAGATACCGGCTCAATTGCAGTTAATGAACCATTTAGCCTTATACCCCAGCCTTTTAATACACCGGAATCGCCGCCAAGATCATCGGTGATAGTAAGTGTCCAGGTTCCATTTGTTACAGAACCGCCCATATTACCCATTAGAATTTCCGGTCTAACAAGATTAGAAAATGGAGCTAAGAAATTTGGATCAGTAACTAAAGTTGGAGCTGCATCTACAAAAAAGCAAAGATATCCGTTATCACTAGAACCTCCGTTATCACTGGTGATATCCCGAACCTGCCCGTTCGGAGAGGTTAAAGTAATATCAAGATCATCTGTAAAAGTATGATTTATGGACATGAACAACTCAACACTGGTTACAGTACCGCCTCCGGGGATAATAATTGTGCTGCTTACAGTTCCTATAGCTGGTATTGCCAGAAATGGAGTGTTCATTGCAAATCCACCAATAAATGGATTCGGAGCAATATCCCTGTTTAATACAGAATTGTGACTTATAAATGCAGTGCTAATTGCACCAGAATTGGTTTCATTAGAATAGGCGCTCATTCTTGAAGTACCTGCATTGAACGAACCACCAATTCCGGTTCCAGAACCAAAATTCAGGAGATTACCATCAAAATTCCAATGCGCAACAAGACCTGCCATTGTGCCTGACCTGCCTGAATTGAACATATAACCTTTTATCTGATTTATATTTAATGCATTACCCCAAATCCTGAGTTCATCAATGTATCCATTCATATACCCCGAAGCGCTGTAATATTTCCCAATTGTAAGAGGGTCTGCATTAGTTGGCATTGCAAGATTAAAAGTAGATGTATAATCCTGCACTCCGTTTACATATAATGTTACCGTGAAATTCGGACCACCTGACCAAGTTGCAGCAACATGATACCATTGATTAGCCGCAAAAGTAACTCCTGTGCTGATATAATTGTGCGCTCCAATATTAAGTCCAAGTTTACCAGAAGAAACATAGAATGCAAAACTATGATTAGCAAAAGATGTTCCTTTGCTTACAATTGTTTGCAATCCTGTAGCAACAGAAAGATTTATCCATGCGTCAATTGAGCCTGCTGAAGTTTGATTGAAACTTCCACTTGTAGGAACTGTAACATAATCATTTGCACCGCCAAACGAAAGTAATGCAAAATTATATGGTATTGGCTGACCACCAAGCACATTTACAGCATTGCAGCTAACATAAGAACCATTATGCCCGCCTATATCATCATAAGCAGTTGAAGCATTACCAAAAGTCCATGAAGCATCAAGGCCGTTATAAGTACCGAGTCCATTCAAAGCTCCTCCGGTATTGGCACCGCTTCCGTCACCAACTCCAGCAAACCTGTTATCTCTTATCTGTGCTGCTGTTCTTGCAGAATTCCAGAACCTAACTTCATCAAGTTGACCATTTGTCCAGCTTGTAAATTCTGTATTAGCGCCAATTCTTAGAGGATCAGCGTTTAACCCATAAGTTGCAGCAGATGGACCTACAGTACCTGCAGCAGTTCCATTTATATAAAATTGTACCGTGAAGTTAGTTGGGCCGCCTGTCCATACAACTGCTACATGTGTCCAGGTATTATTTGGTACATTCGAAGTTGATACAAAGAAAGTATTACCAATCCTGAACTGCAACTGACCAGTAGCACCCTGTGTAAGAAGATAAAACGATCTGCCTGCGCCGATACCTTTAGATATCAACATATTAACAGGGGTTATGTTAACGTTGACCCACATTTCAATTGAACCATCAAAATCCTCATCAAAATCAGGACTATCCGGAACAAGTACAAAATCTGCATTTGAACCAATACCTGTTAATACGGCATTGTCACTGAATTCACCGTATTCATCAGTTTGGACTGGTTCCTGGTTAATTTGTTTGTTAACCAATGAACCCTGTTCAACGTAATTTGGATTAGGTGTTACTTTTACCGGTGGTGGCTGTATATATCCGTTAGGTGCCACGCCTGTTGGTAATGCATCCTGTGAAAAAGAAACTGAAACCAACAACACTGTCATAAAAACAGCAATTAATGAAAAGTGTCTCATTTTGTTCTCCTTTTAAATTGTTTTTTGATTCCCCCAATTACTACTAATATAATAAACTACTTACAAATTTACAACTTTTAAAAGACAAAATCACTTGGAATTTTTTTTTGATTTGTTTTAAAAAATACTAAACGATATTAATTATAAGGATGTAGGCAAAAACTAAAGGTTTTCTGGTATTCCAATGTCTTTCCAGTACTTTCCGGAAATATCAAAAGTATTGATGGCTAAACCCTGTTTTAACATAGCGATATAAATAGGAATAATGTCAATATTAATTCCCTGAGAAATATAATCAAATATTGAAATATTTAATATATGCATTCCACAAAATGCTTTTTTCCCAACTGTTCTATTTTCGATATTACTATAGAATTTATTTACTCCGTTTTCAGTTCTTCCAACAAGTAATCCATCTTGATCAGTCAACAAATATCTTGATGTTTTTCTGTTTTGAACAATAAGTGTTACAATAGCTTTATTTTGTAAATGAAAATCTTCAAGAGCATCCAGGTCTATATCACAATCAACATCTGTATTATATATAATGAAATCAGTTGAAGCTGATAAATACTTTTCCGCATTTTTGATTGCGCCGCCAGTTCCAAGAATTTCCTTTTCATAAATTAAATGAATATTTGATGAAGACTTCCTGCATTCAAAATACTCTAACATTTTTTCGTGATGGTGATGTGTATTTATTATGATATTTTTAATACCGGCAAATTCCAGTTTAGCAATAACATTTTCTATCATTGGTTTGCCTTTAAATTGAACTAAAGCTTTAGGCAATGTATCAGTAAATGGCTTAAGCCTGGTGCCGTAACCGGCTGCCAGTATCATTGCGGTATCAATTTTTTTCAAGGCATGCTCTTTCTGAATTCTTTCTTAAGTCTGAATACAACGTCATCGCATTTATATTTATCTTCAGGAGCATTGAATTTTTCATATCTTGTTGAAATATCCGCATCAGAGTATCCTGCATAACCTATAATAAATTCAGGATTCATGGAAAGGACATAATCCATATCAAACTTCTTATGACCAGCCTGCAATCTTTTTGAATTTGTATTTGCAATATAGTCGTTATTAAGCCCCCACATATCGATGGTATACAATTCTGAATAATAAGGTATTTTACCAGCGGGTCCCACAGCAATTATCGTTTTGGGATCAACATTCATTTTCAGCCATTTACCGAACATTGACCATTGCATTTCATACTTTGCATTACTATCCTTTATTATTAGCTGTTTATATTCCAGTAAACTTAAGGTAAAAATAAAAAGCATAATGGCCAGAGAAGCAGCTAAGGCGTTAGCATATTTCGCCGTCTTCTTATCATTATCTAGATATTCATTCAGTTTAATAATAGCATTTATGAAACCTATCGCGCTTAGAATATATAAGATTGGCAATATTGGCACAAAGAAACGGTTTGCAATCATCCAATCGCCTCCAACAGCAATTAAATAAGATATATAGATAAATGAGATTATTATCAGATAAGATAATTTATATTCTTTGAAAGCCTTTTTAAACGGAATGAATAGAATAAATATAAAGATATAAATTCTTGTGCCAATGCACAAAGCAAGATATTTTGTTCCTAATACAAGGTTCATCTTGAAATCAGTTACACCTTTTGCATAAAAAGTGTTTGGTATTATCTGACCGTAGAAAAATAATTTAAATCCATAATAACCAAAACAAAACAATATATATATAGAAATTAATGTTAAAAAAGTTCTTTTAAATTCCTTAATATTCTTTCTGAAAAGCAGCAAATGCAGAATCGTTATTGCAAAGATCATGTTCCCTTCAGGTCGAGTTAAGGTACATAACATAAGAAACATCGCAAGATAATTAAGATGCTTTCTGCCTTCATTAAGTTTAAAATAATTATAAATAATTCCAAGAATAAATAATGTGTACATAGGGAATTCCATTCCACCTATTGCCCAGAAAGCAATTGAATCATCCAGAGCAAGGAATAACGGAGGGAGAAGGATAAGGTATTTTAAATATTTCGTAAGATTATCATTGAATTGCCTCGAGATTAAAGTTATAAGCAGAATATTTACTATTGATAGCAACAGTCCAAGAGAACTTGAAAAAAATGAAACATCAACAGATTTCACTCTTGTGAACGGAGCGGTAATTATTGTCCAAAGAAAATTAGTATATCCTTCGACATACTCTCCCTGATTATAAACAAGTCCTTTGCCATCCATCAGGTTTTTACCATACCTGTATGAAATATAGGCGTCATCCACATTCTGGAAGAGGAAGCTCCAGCTGAGAAAAAAGCAATAACATACAAAAAATAGCAATATTACAACAAAATATTTTCTTTGTTTAGACAATTTTACCTTAGTAAACGACATTTTTTTATGACCACAGAGATTTTAACTAATAATTGACGCCAGAGGCGTCATACATTTATAATTAACATAAAGATAGCTTACGACACCGTAGGTGTCGCACATTGTACTTCTAATGGGTATCCATTACTTTTGGATAGGAATATATTTATGTACGATGCCTACGGCATCGGTTAATGTTCTATAAATTTATCTATAAATGTGGAATCCCTACGGGATTCTTGTCCCAAAGGGATGGATACCCATTAAATCTAAACCTAATGCAAAAAAATGTCGTGTAATATACAATTTTAATTATTTACTTACTTACATTACAAATTTAGAGCAAAGTTTATTAAAAAATATGCAAAATTTAAACATTTAATCAGTCATCGGGAATCATTATTTTTGTAAAGAAGTTAAGAAATATGAAGAAAATAGCTAATGATAAGGGTAATAGTTGGAAATAAGCTGGCGTAAAAATCTATACATAATTTGGTCAGCCCAGTTAATAGCAATGATAGGGATGAGCATGGTCATACCTTTTCTTCCCCTTTTCGTTAAAGATCTTGGTGTAACTGAAATTACTGAAGTAAAAAGGTGGAGCGGACTTGTTGTATCGGGCGTCTTCATAACCGCTTTTATTGCAACTCCAATTTGGGGCTGGCTTGGCGATAGAGTTGGCAAAAAGAAAATGGTACTTAGGGCTATTTTCGGTTTAGCTATCTCCCAACTACTTATCGGTTTTTCACAGGATGTAGTGCAGCTCTTCATTTTCCGTATGGTACAAGGTGCACTCAGCGGATTCATAGCCGCAGCGCTTGCGCTGGTTTCATCTAATACACCCAAGGAGAAATCGGGTTACGCAATTGGATTTCTGGCAAGCTCAACAGCTGCCGGAAACCTCCTTGGTCCGTTTATTGGAGGATTGCTTGCTGATGCATTTGGGTACCGGAATGTTTTTTTTATAACTTCCGGACTTTGCGCCCTAAGCGGAATACTTGTCTATGCTTTCGTGAAGGAAATGAATCCGACAAGAAATAAAGAAAGTGATATATGGGATAACTACAAGTTCGTCTTTAAAAATACCCGAATTAAATTTGCAATGCTTATCCTGATAATATCTGCCGCGGCTATTTCCATGATACAGCCGCTCTTCGCACTTTTTGTAGAAAGCAAATTAGGCAGCACAGCTTATTTAGCAACTATAACAGGTTCAATATTCGGTGTAGTGGGTCTATTTCAGGTTATATCGTCGTCTTTCTGGGGAAAGTTAAATGATAAACGTGAAATCAGAAAAAATCTTGCATGGGCTATGATTGGCGCAGGAGTTGGATACGCAATGCATGTTGTAACTACAGGTGTTTGGGAGCTTGTTCCAATCAGGGCACTTTTAGGTTTATGTATTGGAGGAGTAATGCCCTCACTGTTTTCATTCATAAATAAATGTATACCTGACCATAGAAAAGGGGGTGTGATGGGTATCGCATCCAGCTTTACAATGTTCGGCAACTTAATAGGACCAATTTCAAGCGGGTACATTGCATCATATACGAGTATAAATTTTGTTTTCATTTTAAGCGGTATAATATTATCATCCAGTTCATTACTTGCTTACTACAAGTTAAAAGAAATACCTGAAGAAACACGTAAGATACCTGATGTGGAAAAATCCAAAATAAAAGAAGAAATTGCAGCAGGAAATTTAGATTAATATTAAGAAAAAAGAATTACAAATAACAATGATGAATTACAAATAATTTTAAAAAATGAAACCAATTTTACTTTTAGCATTAGGATTATTTATTTTTACATTACAAACAGTTTCACAGGGAATTTTCCAGAGATGGCATAAAACCGATCAATTAATTCGTGACAGGAAAATTGATGAAGATGATGCCCGTGATTCAATTGCAATGTATGTTAAGCTTGGGGTAATGGAATTTAAATCACACTATATACCCGGAACAGCACGCAGTAACTGGGTCTTCCCCATGAGCGGATACACATGGGTATCATACCGTACAGGGGGTAAAGATTATAAAGATGAAACATTTGATTACTTCCAGGGCGGTGAGTTCAGCGGACACCCCGCACATGATATATTTATTCTGGATAAAGATACCAACTGTGTTGAAGATTCAACGGGACGAGAAGTTTATGCTACTGCTATGGTAACAGGAATTGTGCTATCTAAATACGATACCTGGTTCAGAGCAGATTACCTTAGAAGCGGGAATTATGTTAAACTGTTTGACCCTGAATCAAAAGCGATATTCTACTACTCACATTTAGATAGCGTTTTTGTAGAGGTTGGTCAGCTGGTTAAAGCAGGTGAACCTATTGGATATGTTGGCAGAACCGGCAGAAAAGCTATCAAAGGTAAAACACATATCCATATTGCATATTACAAGATTGATGACGGGCACCCCATTCCCGAAGATATTATAAATGATCTTTATATTGCTGAGAAGAAGGTAAAGAAGTGAAACGTCAAATGTGAAACGTGAAATGTGAAACGTGAGACGTGAAACTTCAAACGCAAAAAAACTTTTATTATATAGAGCAAGGAACGTTATAGGCAGGTCTATAACCTGTCTTTTTTTAAATACATCAAGGTTTTAAAATATAGGGGACGTTCTCACGTCCCCAGCTAAAAATATAACCCTATACTTTTAAAAACCTCTAAAATCTTATTGTAACCTTTGTGCCTGCCTTGCGGTCAACTTCAAATGTACCGCCCAGGTTTTTTACGAACATACCAACAAGCACCATACTGAATGAATGCGGCTTGCCCTTTGCCGAGATTACCCCTGCGCCATTATCCCGAACAGAAAGATAATACTTGCCCGGTTTCTCTTCATGCATATCTACTGTAATATTTCCCTTTTTCTTATTGGGGAATGAATGCAGCAAAGAATTGCTCAACAGTTCATTTACTATCAATGAGCATGTGATGGCTTTATCTATTGGCAGGAAAACATGTTTTACGTTAACGTAAGTTGATACACGGTTCATAGTGATATCAAATATATCGTAGAGATGAGGTATAAGCATATAAAGAAAATTTTCAATATCAATATCCGATACATCATTTTGTTTATATAATTTTTCCTGTATCAATGAAAGTACCTGCGCGCGGTTACGTGAAATTTTAAAGTACTCGTTGTAAACAGGGTCCTTTACATAATCAGCCTGGAACTGAAGCAGTGAAGAAATTATCTTCATATTTTCCTTCACCCTGCCTGATACTTCTTCTACAAGCAAATTTTTCTCAACAGTTAACTTATCAAGTGTTTCAGTAAGCTTGATTTTTTCTTTTACATCACTTGCTGCTTCAGTAAATAATATAGCATTTTTATTCGCGATAGCAGCCTGGTTGACCATTGTTTCAATCCAGTTGCGGTTTTTATCATCAAACTCGTTTTTGTTCTTGCTCATTAATGTAATAAAACCAAGTATCTTTCCGTTGAGCTTTATCGGGACAATCATTGCGGTCTCTATGATATACCCATTACCATGATCTTCATCGGCTAAGCTGCCTTCATTGGTAACGTGATACTTTACATTTGACAGAGCCAGGCGTTTCTGGTAATCATGTATAATTATGGTGCCGTTTTTCCTGATAGCTTCGCTGAGTATACCTTTGCCTTCAGGCGCAAGCGGTATTTCAGGGATAACAGAAACATCTATCCTATCTGCTTCAAGCACACTGCGAAGGTATATATATTTTATCTTACGCTCTTTTTCATCAAAGCGGGCAACAAACATATCCTGCATATCTACAATGTTCAATAATACATCAAAAAGCTTATCGTATAATTCATTAATGTTTAGGGTTATAGAGAAAAATTTGGATGTTTCGTATAGAAGCCTGAGCTCCTTATTTTTAGTATTAAGAACCTCTATCAGACTGTGAAGAGATTCTCTTTCGCGTATGTTCTGCATAATACTAGTCCCCCGATTAGTTCTGTAAATATACTTGTTTTTCTTTGATATAAAATAACGTGAATGTGTTAATAATTCCATTTTTCAACTATATTTTAAAGTATTGATTTTAAATCGTATTAATTATGCCGTTAACTACGGCAGGATAACCATCACTAAAACAAGTGAGATTCATTATTGAGATAGGGCTCATTTTTGATTTTTTAACCGTATTAAAAGATCCCGAAACAACATAAAGTCAAGAGTTCGGGATGACAACTTTCTGCAACCTTCTATCCTTCCAACTTTCTTCTTACCCACTCACCCACTCAACTACTCGCTCACTCATCCACTATAGCGCACATAAGCTCGGCTTCGGCGCAAAGCTCGCCATTTATCGAGTTTTTATACGCCTTACACTTCAGCT
The DNA here is from genome assembly GCA_031430615.1 of Ignavibacteria bacterium. Taxonomy (GTDB): domain Bacteria; phylum Bacteroidota; class Ignavibacteria; order Tepidaquicellales; family OLB5; genus OLB5. The sequence goes on from JANPBV010000028.1 coordinate 13,441, forward strand.
TGAATATATTGCGCTTCCGGTCTGTTACTTCCACATCAAAAAATAGCTGATCGCCGGGGATAACAGGCTTGCGGAACTTAGCCCTATCTATAGATGTAAAATATGCCAGCTTGCCCTCATAACTATCAAAGAAGCTGTGCATAAGCAAGCCACCTGTCTGCGCCATTGCTTCAATTATAAGCACACCGGGCATGACAGGTTTTTGCGGAAAGTGTCCCTGGAAGAACGGCTCATTAACTGTTACGTTCTTCACACCAACAATACGTTTACCGTGCTCAAGATATACAACTTTATCAACAAGCAGGAACGGGTAACGGTGCGGCAGAATTTTTTTGATCGCGTTGATATCAAGTATCACATCACCTGATTGTTTTACCTGGTACTTCATCTTAAGCTTATTCTGCTTGTAAAGATTGCGCATCATTTTAACAAACTCGATATTATGCTTATGACCCGGACGCGCTGCCATGATGTGTCCCTTTATAGGCGCGCCAATTAGCGCCATATCGCCTACAAGATCTAGAAGTTTATGCCTCACGGGTTCATTGGTGAAACGTAGCTGTGTGTTATTAAGAATACCGTTTTGCCCAAGCACAACACTATCAGATATACCAAGTTTATTCATCAGTTCTGAAAGCTGTTTTTCGGATAACTCGCGGTCAACAATTACAACCGCATTTTTAAAATTTCCGCCCTGTATCAATCCCTGCTCATACAGTGTCTCAACTTCATGCAGGAAACAGAATGTACGCGCGGGCGCAAACTCTGTCGGGAACTCATGCATGTTAAAGAGCGATGTATATTGCGAGCCTAATGCCGGATTGCGGTAATCTATCATCACCGTAACTTTAAAATCATCCAGCGGGAAAGCAACAATATCAACAGTGCCATCTTCGGCGCGGTAGTGTATTGTATTTTCAATGACGAGGTAATCCTTAGGCTGGCTTTGCTCGGTAAATCCTGCAGAGATCAGCAGGTCAATGAACGGCTTTGCGCTGCCATCAATCACAGGAGGCTCGTTGGTATCAAGCTCAACTGTCAGGTTATCAATTTCAGCGCCCATAATGGCGGCAAGAACGTGTTCAACCGTCTTTACCTCTGCATCACCTACAGCGAGAGTAGTGCCGCGTGAGATATCCACAACGTGATCTATATCAGCGGGAATCTCAGGTGAGTTTGGCATATCAACACGCTTAAAGCGGATGCCGTAATCTTCAGGCGCGGGAAGGAAGCGCATGTTAGATTTATTGCCGGTATGCAACCCGATACCGGAGATTGAAACTTCTTTGGATATGGTTCTTTGTTTTTCTAGCATAAGCGCGAAAATACTGATTTTTATGATTAAATTTAAGTGATAAAAAGAATAAACCAATTCAAAAAACTTTTTTCACGCAAAGCCGCAAATGCCGCAAAAAGGCTTTTAACCACAGAGGCCTATGGACTGCCTCCGGCAGTGGTGACATGTTTGCTTGCCTAGCCGAACGGAGAGCTACGCCTTAAAACCGCGAAGCGGGAGGAAGGAGGAAAGGTAGAAAAAGCGTTCCATGTTTTTGAACCCCGTATGGGGTGACACCTTCTTTCGCCTTCGGCTCAATAAGGCAGGCGTTAAAAATCAAAACAAAAGACCGCCACGAAGAATCGAAGACACAAAGGAACACAAAGAAAAATCAAAGGCTTTAACCTTCCTCCTCTTCAAGAGTAGTAAGGCAAGCCGCCAAGAACGCAAGGTTTTTTAAAGCTCTCCTCCTTAAATAAAGGAGGGGAGAGCAAAATTTGCCGATAGGCAGATTTTGTTGGGGTGGTCACATGTTTTTTATTCAGTAAAAATAAGCTAGTTGTTGGCGGCAACCTTTCTTCCTTTCATCACTTCCTTCCTCCGCTTACGCGTAGTAAGGCGTAGCGTTCTGCAAGGTTTCAAGGCGTGGCGTTCCACTCTGCAAGGCATAGCACAACAAAGGGGGTGAAGACCAACCTGATGAGATTGCTTCTACACCTGAGGCTAGCATAGCACTGCGCTCTAAAAAATTTTTGTCCCATATTTAACCATTTGGTTAAATATAAATAATTCATTATATTTGAGTATTGAAAATGAGTACAGACATACTATCAAATAAACTGGATAAGCTTTTTTCTTCTCTGGGTGATACGACAAGAAGGCAAATACTCCAAAAGGTGAAGACAAAGCCATACAATATTATTAAGCTGGCTGCAGATTTCAATATGTCTCTGCCTGCTGTATCAAAACATATTAAAATTCTGAGCGAAGCAGGGCTTATCAAAAAAGAAAGAGAAGGAAGATTCATTTACTGCAGCTATAATTTCGAAACATTAAAACCTGCTATGGACTGGATATCAGAACAGCATAACCTTTGGGATAAAAGTTTTGAGAGGCTGGCGGATCACATAAAAAATAAAACTAATAAATAATAATGGAAGAGTTTACTAAAGATAAAACATTAATTCATCTTAAACGGGATTTCCCATGTCCGGTTAAACCGCTATTCGATGCATTTTTATCAGCCGAGGAATTCCGGCGGTGGTTCTCTCCTCCCGGGCTTGAAGCCGGTAATTTTAAAGTTGACCCTGTTGTGGGCGGAAATTACAGGTGTGAATTTCTGAAGCAAAATGAATATGTATTAACTATAAAGGGAAAGTATATAGAAATTGACAGGTATAAGACAATTTCTTTCAGCTTAATGTATGACCCTGATATTTCAGAAATTGGCGAATGTAAGGTTACAATTAATTTTACCGATAAAGGCAGCACTTCCCAAATAGTTTTAAACCAGGAAATCTATAAAACGATTGATGCAGAAGGAAGAACAAAAGGATGGGGATTTATGTTCAGCAAACTTGAAGAAATTTTAAATAATAATAAATAATATTTTTAAATTAATCTATATGGCAAAAGAAAAAGGGACAAAAGAATCACCCTGGAAGCTTAAAACCCCGCCCGGAACATCTGAATACGAAATGTACAAAGATGTAAAAGACGGGAAAGAAGTAATTGTATGCACAGTTGGCAAGACAATATTACTATACGATGCCCGCTGTTTGAACGATTTACATTCAATGCTCAAAAAGAATGGTGACTGGATTGAGCTTGGCAGCGCTGATGAGCAAAAACCGGCTAAGGAAGGAACCGTGGAAGCATGGGGAAGATCACCAAAAAATCCGGTTGGCAGGTGGTATGGCTTGAAAAAAGGGTTAAGAGGGAGATTCGGAATGTATATTCCCCCATTAATGGAAGAATTAGGGCTTGCAGAATTAGAACATAATCCAAAAAATAACAGAATGAGAGCAAAATAAATCATGAAAACAGTAAGAGTGCAGTACAAAGCAAAACCTGAGTTTATTGAAACAAATAAAGCAAATATTTCCAAAGTTATGTCAGAACTGCGCGAACTTAATGACACGGGAATAAAATACTCAACATTTATTTTTGAAGACGGGCAGACATTTATGCATTTTGCAATGTTCAGGGATGAAGACGGACAGAAAAAGCTGAATGAGCTGGAATCATTTAAAAAGTTTGGGGCAGAGCTTAAGGCAAGCGGTCCGGTTGAGCCGCCCAAACCAGAGGTTTTAACACTGGTTGATACGTGTTATGATATATTTTAGTAATTGGGGTTTAAATGTGGTGTCAGGTTTGCGACCTGACACTCAATATTATGTATCTTCATATCAATCTAAGACTAATGGAAAACTTCGCTTTCCATGTCAGGTAAAATACCTGACATCACTAGAGAAAAATTAGGTTAAAAAAGGATTACTTTCCTTCTCTTCTCCAATCGTAGTTTCTTCCATATGTCCGGGGTAGATTGTAAATTCATCGGGATATTTGAAAATTTTATTCTGGATTGAATCAAGCAGTATATCCATATCACCCATCCACAGGTCAGTACGACCTATTGAACCACGAAAGACTACATCACCGCCGAATATTACTTTTTCCTTTTCATCAACAAAGCATACACTGCCGGGCGAGTGTCCCGGGGTATGAAGTATTTTAAATTCATTACCTGCAACTTTAATTGTATCCTGCACGTCAATAAATTTATCAGGGTCCGGCGGCTGAGGAAAACTAACTCCGTACATTGCTGCCTGCTTCATAGCGTTTTTTATGAATGTCATATCCTCCTTATGCATTAGCAAAGGAACCTTAAATTCATTCTTCGCCCAATGGTTACCTATGATATGATCAATATGTCCATGTGTATTTAAGATGAGCTTTATATTTATTCCGTTTACTTTAATGTAATTAAGAATTTCATCCTTTTCAAAATCTTCGTAAGCGCCGGGATCAATTATTACACCCTCCTTGGTTTTTTCATCCCAATAGATGTAGCAATTCATTGAAAACGGGTTAACTGTAAATGTTTTTGTTATCATATTTTTTATCCCTGAGCGTAAACGCCTGCCTGACGGTATTTCAATTCCGGCTGGAGGGGTCAATTCATGAGATTCTTCCTAAAGGCAGGCACTTCGTTCAGAATTTGTGTATAGTTATTAACTGTTTTTTTGAATATTTTTGCAATTTACAATGAACAAGAACGATAAAACAGTCAAAGGTACAGCATCTCAAAAAGGTGCGGGATCTCCCTTAACCCCAAAGGTAAGAAAAGAAGTAGTAATTGCTTTAAACAAAAGAGCTTACCATGACTATGAGATAATGAATAAGTATGAAACCGGTATTGTATTGACCGGCACTGAGGTAAAGTCACTTAGAGACCATAAAGCAAGTTTGGTTGATTCATACGCGAGAGTTAAAAAAGGTGAAGTATGGTTATTGAACGCGAACATAGCGCTTTACAAACTGGGCACTTACACAAATCACGAGCCAACTAGTACC
>JANPBV010000029.1:0-2600 GCA_031430615.1 Ignavibacteria bacterium
AAAGGTTTCACGTTTTAAATGCTTTTGTCAGGTTCTCAAACCTGACAGCTTAATTCTTATGTAGTGTCAGATCTGAGGATCTCACACAAGCAGTGATGTCTCATGTTTCACATTTCACATTTCACATTTGACGTTTCACGTCTCACGTGTTTACTTCTTCTTTTTCAGCAATAAATTAATACTCAACCTGTGTGTGTACCCCAAATCCTTAAAATTCGCTATTGAGTAATCAAGCTCTGCCGTTGTAACAGATATTGGCGCCCTTAATCCAATACCCGCCGAATAATTTTCTGATTCTACATTAAACTTATAACCTGCTCTTAAAAATAAAAAGTTTTTGTATGAATACTCTGCGCCGATATTCAGATTCTCAGCATTATCATTCGGATGGTTAAGCTGAATAGATGTCGTTAGTTTATTCTTATCATTATCAATGGGGTCATACGCAAACCCAATCCTGAACATAGTAGGAGGTGGGAACTGCTGAAATTCTGAAACCGTGCCGCCTGTTGATGTTGTAACCGAACCGCTTGGTTTTACCTGCGGACCAAAGTTTGAAATTGTGACTGCAAAGCGTGTGTTCGATAGTCCCGTCCAGTAATATGTTCCTAAATCGAACATAAATCCGCGCATTTTTAATTCAGCAAGAGTTTCTTCAACATATCTTACCGTAATACCGAATGAAAACTGCTGGGTAAGTTTCCTTGCAAAAGTTAAGCCAATGCCAAGATCACCGTATTTAAAATATTCACCAGTGCCGCCCGGCTGAAATTCAGTTGTCTTCTGCATAGCGGGAGTGTTAAGCGATACAACGCTTAAACCAAGAGCGTTATTGCCGCCAAACCTGTAAACACCGCCAAAGAATTCGTGGTTCAGGTCAACTAGCCACTCTGTGTGAGAGAAATGCACGCCGTTTTCGTTGAACTGCATAAGTCCGGCGGGATTCCAGTACAAAGCTGTAATATCATTTGATACAGCAACGAATGTTTCACCCATACCTGTGGCTCTGCCGCCAACGCCAATTTTCAGGAATTGCAGCGAAGATGTCCCCGCCCTTTGATTTCCAAGCTGTGGTATTAACTGGCTGTATGAACAGGCTTCAGCTAAAATTAATATCAGTAATATTTGTAATGTTCTTTTCAAACTCTGTTACCGTATAATCATGTTATTTTCAATCAGGGCTAAAGCCCAAATTTTCTTTTTCTTATCCCACGGTCTAAAGACCGTGGCTAATCAATAAATATGAAACTGTTTATTTCAATCAAAGACTTTAAGACAAATCATTTATCCGATTAACTACTTAACTACTCAACTACTTATACTAATACTGGAACGAAACACCAAACCTTAACTGGCGTGGTGAGAGGAACCTTGCCGGGTTATACGGATATGGTGATAGCGGCGCCTGAAGATCAGGATACAACGGGTCATTCCATCCGTTTGGAGTAGCATCGCCGAACTCATATGCTTTCCCTGTTACGGGATTTATAACTGCCGCATTTTTAATATTTAATATATTTGTAACTTCAAATGTCAAAGTAAGCTTCATGTTCTTGAAACGGAAATACTTATCAATGCTCATATCTAACCAGAACCAGTTTGCTGCAAGTTTGCTTAATGGATTATTGATATCCGATTCATATTCAGGCCTGCCGTCAGATAAATATCCAACAAGCAATTGGGGAGTGTAACGTTTCCCTGACTGGTAGAATGCCCTGAACTTGAATGAAATATCATCAATAACATTCTTTCCAAAACCAAATATCCCGGTGCCTTTACCAAAGAAGAAACTTGTATTAGCCGAAACCTGAAGGGGTCTATCCCAGCTTAAATAATTTTCGCCTATTGTTTCAAATGCCCCGCCGGTTGCTACAAGGTAACCCTGGTCAGGTGAAGAGCTTTTTCCGGTAGCAATAGAATATGTTGCATTAATATTTCCATTAAACCATTTACCAATTCTTTTCTTGTAATCAAGCTCTATGCCGCGTGATTTTGTGTAATCCTGATTCACATAAGTAATAAAACTCTGCCCCGCAAAACGCGGGTCGCTAATTTTAGCCGAAACAGTTGCGACATAATCATAGATATCTTTGTAATATGCTGTAATTGTAAACACGTCATCGTTTGAAAATTGGTTTCTTACCCCAAGCTCATAGGAAACGGTTGTTTCAGGGTTCAGGTTCGGGTTACCGAATTTCTGGAAAGACGACTTTGAGCTTACGTTCGCGATTTTTGCATATACAAACTGCGGTTTAGGTCGCTTTGAAAAATGCCCGTAACTGAAAAATAATGTCTGGTTATTGGTGATAGGGTGGGATATACCAATTCTGGGAGATAGTCTGCCTTTCCACCTCCTGCCAAACAAACCGTATGTATCATCCATATACTGCTTTTTAACTTCATCCGGGATAGTAATAGAGTTTGGATTATTGATAGCATCATCAACAAGTTTACCCGGGAACCAGTAATCAAATCTTAAGCCAACATTAAGTATCATTCCTTTAAATGTAATCTTATCCTGTGCATAAATATCACCAAATGAAGGATAGACCCTGTATGCATCGTTATTCAATCCAAAGTTACCTATCCACGGTTTATAA
>JANPBV010000030.1:0-5302 GCA_031430615.1 Ignavibacteria bacterium
GTTTCACGAGATTACATCTTTTTACATTTCATACAAACCTCATTACAATTTATGCTTTATGTTTGTACAGGTTAAAATTTAATTATGTTAAGGAGATAGTGCATTGATAATTCGAGCAGTAGTAACCAGACCATTTTATAACACATCAAAGTTTTTTATTTTAGGTGTGATGTTCGTTGCATCAATGATTGCGGGTTCGCATTTGTACGCGCAGCCTGAAGATGACCCAATGGGCAAAAGAAAAGGTCCCCCGCCTGAAGGCGTGAAGGAACACACCCCGGAAGATATGGCTGATAATATGAGCAAAATGCTTGAGGAAAGATTAAGCTTAACCGGTGACCAGAAAACAAAAGTGTACGATATAGTTCTTGCATACGCATCAAGCCATGACCGCACAAATTTTGATCATAATGAGCTTGACGGAAAAATCGAAGTGGTATTGAATGCAGATCAAAAAGATAAGTTCAAAGAGTTCATTAAGAACGGTCCAAACAGGAACGCTCCACCAAGTAAAGGAAATGATGGCCAGCCGGGAATAAATAAATAAATACCGGAACAAATTGTAAGTATAACAAGTGTAAGATACATACACTGATAAACAAAAAAATAAGTGTAACGCAATTCTTCAAACTCACCAATAACTTCGTTTTGCCGTCTGATGTAACCCAAATTACCAGGCGGCTTTTTTTTGCCCAAAAATAACATTAATATTTGAACACTTGTATATGAATATAATCTGACACTTTTTTGATTTTCAATCTGTTTGTTATAAAATTCGTGAAAATTAGTGAAATTGGTGGCTAAGTCTTTTTAAAATAATAATATTGCTCAAAAAGGCTGTGTTATGCCTTATTTTTTGGTTTTACAATTGTTTTTGCAAACATTAATGGTTAATTTTGTATGATATTTTTATCAAAATCTCAAATTTGAAAGGCTTTTTTGGAAGATTCAGAAGAAACCGTGAAAACGGCGATCAGTAAAGTACAAGTTCCCTCCGATGCAGTAAACGGCGCAATTGTAAATGAACCAAAGATCGAAAAAAATGGTAACCAGGTAAACGGAACAAATGCTTCAGATATACAAAAAGATTCAGTTTTAAAACGAAAGAACGGGAAAAGCAGGTACCAAAAGTATCCTAAAAAACACCGGTTAAACGGGAAAAAAGAAATTGAAAATCCGCAAGTGAGCGATAACGGTCAGGAAATTACAAACCAGAAAACAACTGTAAACCTGCAAAAAACTGAGAACCAGCAGAGTGTTAACCGGCAAACCGTAAATCAGCAAACCGGAAACCCGCAAAAGAAAGAAACTACGCAGGAACAAAAACCACAAAATAAGAAATTCTACAGGAAAAACTCCAACCAGAGGCGTTTCTTTCCGCGTGATAACAGGCAGCAGCAGCAGTCACAGCAGTTAAATCTATCCAATAAATTTGTCTCGGTTGTAGTACCGCTTTATAATGAAGAAGATTCACTCGTTGAGCTTTCTGTTGCTCTAAAAAAAGTTTTGGATAACTTAAAATGCACATGGGAAGTTATTTTTATTGATGACGGCTCGAGTGACGGTTCATACAATAAGCTGCAGGAAATTCACAGGGTAAACAGCCGTTTTAAATGCTTAAAGTTCAAGCGCAATTACGGAAAATCAGCCGCGCTGCAGGAAGGCTTTAAAGTTGCCAAGGGTGATTACGTTATCACTATGGATGCTGACCTGCAGGATGACCCGGATGAAATTCCGGCAATGATTGCAAAGCTGAATGAAGGCTTTGATCTTGTTTCCGGATGGAAGAAAGTACGCCATGACCCGTTCATAAAAAAACATACATCTAAGCTCTTTAACAAAGTAACCAGCATGATGGTTGGCTTAAGGCTGCATGATTACAACTGCGGATTAAAGGCTTATGTTAGGGATGTTGTTAAGAATGTAAAGGTTTACGGTGAAATGCATCGTTACATTCCGGCACTTGCGCATCTATCTGGCTTTAAGGTGACTGAAATGGTAGTAACACATCATGAACGCAAATACGGTAAAACAAAATACGGATTATCCAGGTTCTTTAATGGTTTATTTGATCTTATAACAGTACTTTTCACAACAAAGTATATTAAACGCCCGCTGCATCTTTTTGGATTTTTAGGTGTATTAAGCTTTACCGCAGGTACCGGAATATTACTTTACTTAACAATACTTAAATTTGTTGAAGCAACACCTATCAGCGGAAGACCGCTTTTCTTTGTCGGAATTTTAATGGCAATTGTGGGAGTTCAGTTCTTCTCTATTGGTTTAATAGGAGAAATGATAACCAAAACATCAATTGAAAACGATAACGTTATAATAGATAAAACCCTGGGCTGAAATAAAGCCGTACCTTAATATTATTTACACATTATAATTTCATAAACTTTATTAGCCCTGTATTAACATATGAGTTTGATTAGCGATAAAGCGGTTATTTCACCCGGTGCAGTTATTGGCGCTAATGTTTCTGTTGGTCCCTTCAGCATTATTGAAGATAAAGTTACAGTAGGCGATAATTCAGAGATACATTCAAGCGCACAGATTCATTCAGGCACAACACTTGCAAAAGGCGTTAGAATATTTCACTCCGCTATAATTGGCGGTGAGCCGCAGGACTTAAAATTCACAGGTGAAGTTACTTCAGTTGAAATTGGCGAAAATACCGTCATTCGCGAGTTCGCGACTATCAGCCGTGGAACTAAAGCGCGCAATAAAACTGTAGTTGGCAATAATTGTTATGTAATGTCATACGTTCATATACCACATGATTCAATAGTTGGCAATAATGTGATACTATCCAATGCCATCAATATGGGTGGTCATGTTGTAATAGATGACTGGGCAATTATCGGCGGCATGGTTGGCATTCACCAGTTTGTTCATATTGGGGCGCATTCATTTATTGCATTCAGCGCTAGGGTTACAATGGATGTTCCTCCTTACATACTCGCCGGCGGCGCGCCTCTTGGATATAAAGGGCTTAATGTTGTTGGCTTAAAACGCCGCGGTTTTTCTGATGAACAATTACGTAATATTAAAAATGCATATAACCTTATTTACGGTCCTGAATATAATATCAGCGATGCTATTAAAGCTGTAAAAGATTCTGTTCCATTAACAGATGAAGTAAAAAACATAATTTCTTTTATTGAGCAAAGTGAACGCGGGATCATCAGGAAATAATTCAGCGGAAAAGAACCCTGCAGTTACTCCGCTTGCTGAAAATAAAAAGTGGGAGTTCACCGATACCGGTTACAGATCAGGCGTGTATAATATGGAGCTTGATATGCGGCTGGTTGATAGGTGCAAAGCCGAAGACACGGCATTTTTAAGATTTTACCGATGGAAACCCTACGCAATTTCGCTTGGATATAACCAGACCAGGCTTTCAAAAGATTCATATATTGATACAAACAAATGCTATTCAGAAGGGCTGGATATCGTTACCCGTCCAACCGGCGGAAGAGCGGTACTGCATTCAGAAGAACTTACATATTCTGTCATCTTCCGCTCGCATAAACAAATTCGCGAGCTTTATAAAGATATTTCTTTTGCAATATTAAACGGATTAAAGACACTTGACCCGAATCTATCATTGCTTTCATTCACAAAAGAACCCCCTGACCTTCTTAAGCTTATACGCACAGGTATGTATAACCTATGCTTTAACAGTGCGGTAAAGAATGAAATTAACTACAAAGGCAAAAAACTTGTTGGCAGCGCTCAGAGAAAATTTGGTAATATAGTACTTCAGCACGGTTCAATACTAATAGGCTCTCACCATAAAAATATTGTAAACTACCTTAACATAACAGGCGAAGAACGCGTAAAAATGATGCGCGAGATAGATGAAAAAACCGAATGCATTAATCACATAACTGGCAGAAAAGTTGATTATACTGATGTTGCAGGCGCAGTGTTTAATGGATTCAGGGATACTTTTGGTTTGGATTTTAAAAGCATTAACAGGGTCGCTGAGTTTGTTGAACCAAGGATGAAAACACAGTTCACAATGAATTAGCCGTTTCACAATGAATTAATTATTCAGGCAAAATGACAGATAAAAATACACAGGAAAATAAGACTGCATTACCTAAAGAGCGGAAAAAGATAACCACTAAAACACTGGTTACCATGAAACAGCGCGGCGTGAAGATAAGCGCGCTTACTGCGTATGATTATCTTACTGCAAAATATCTTGATGAAGCAGGTATTGATTTTATATTGGTGGGTGATTCACTGGGTAACGTTATTCAGGGTAATGCTACTACGCTTACTGTGACACTTGATGAAATGATTTATCATGCCAAAATTGTAAAGAAAGCTGTAAAAACAGCGCTGCTGGTTGTTGACCTTCCTTTTATGAGCTATCATGTTGACTTGAAAGAATCAGTACGCAATTGCGGAAGAGTTATGAAAGAAACAGGCGCTGATGCTGTTAAGCTTGAGGGCGGCGAGCGTATTGCTGAAGTTGTTAAGCATCTTGTTAAAATTGGTATTCCGGTTATGGGACATTTAGGCTTAACACCGCAATCAATAAATATTTTCGGTACATATGTTACACGCGGCACCGACCCCAAAGAGGCACGCCAGATACAAAAAGACGCAAAGATACTTGAACAGGCTGGATGCTTTGGTGTTGTGCTTGAAAAAATTCCGGCATCACTTGCAAAAAAAGTAACAGGTTCAATTAAAATTCCCACCATAGGTATTGGCGCAGGCGTTAACTGTGACGGGCAGATACTTGTAACACATGATATGCTTGGCATGACAGAAATGTTCCACCCGCGCTTTGTGAGGAAATATCTCAACATTGCAGAGCAATCAAAGAAAGCATTTAAAAATTATATAAAAGACGTAAAAGATACAAAGTTTCCGGATAGGTCTGAGAGCTACTAACAACAATCCTGAGCGAAGCGAAGGATCTCATTGATTTTTCGTGAATTTTAAAGTCGGATTAATATATCCGGCTGTTTTTTTCTAAATAAAGAATTTTATAATATGGATTCCCGCCTTTCGCCTGCAGGGCAGGGAGCCGGGAATGAAGATGATGAACTTAAATATATTATTCATAGGCGATATTATAGGCGAGCCGGGCTTAAAGTATGTTGAAGAAAATCTGAAGAAGATTGTTGAAAAGAACAACATACATTTTGTAATTGCAAACGGCGAAAACCTCTCAGGCGGCAAAGGCTTCCTTGATAAGGATGTTAAGCGCGCATACGATGCAGGCATTCAGTGCATGACTGGCGGCAACCATACGTTCAGTAAACTGCAATCTGTT
>JANPBV010000031.1:0-2953 GCA_031430615.1 Ignavibacteria bacterium
GGTTGGATTATTATTTGGATAAAAAAGCTCAGCGAGAACAAGAATCGCTTCAAATGGAACGCAAAATGAAAAGTGATCGCCGCGAAAAAGGGCAGGAAGATCAGCACAGGGTAAAAAGCGGGGAGACAGATCTTCATCGTCAGCATAAAGAGGCCATTAAGCGAGTGAATGTGATTAAAGATGAAATCCGCAAGCTTGAGAGAGAAAAAGAAGATTTGGAGACGGAAAGCTATGTTAAGTCGCGTACTCTTGCTGATTCTTACGGCAAAGATCAGGAGCTGTTAAAAGAGTACGGCCAGCGTCTTAAGTGGATTCCAAAACGTTTGCGTGAGATCGAAACGGCCGTTAAAGAATTGAATGAAGAAAAAAACCGCATCAGTAAATAAATTTCTGCGTTGTAAAATCTTTTTAAACGCTGTGTTATAATTTCTTTAATGTATTTACGACTCCTCCTTTACTGCCTCATTCTTTTAACCTGCGGCTGCGCCAAGCTTCAGATTTTGCCTCAATTGTTAACACTTAAAGCTGTTGGAGATAACAAAACAATTCAACAAGACTTTGTCGAGCGACAGGATTCCTCGTTTGAGAAATTAAAAACTGCGTTTGAAGAAGATAAACTTAAAAGTTATCCTAATAAAAAGAAAATATTAGACGCGTTTGGTCAGCCTATTACAACTAAAGAAGATGTCTATCAGGGAGAGAAAGTTAATCGCTGGCTCTATCGGTATTCGGTAAGATTCTTCAAATCGGATAAAATTTATCTTTATTTTGATTCAAGCGATAATCTGATCGGATCCCAATATATTCCTGCGCCACCTCAATCATCCGTTGATAAAGTTTCTGTCCATGACGCCTCCCAGCCCAAGTAATTTAAAAGAATTATATAAACGATTGTATCGTTACTATGGCCCTCAATTGTGGTGGCCGGCTCAATCGCGTTTTGAGGTCATCGTTGGTGCTGTTCTTACACAAAATACAAATTGGGGTAATGTTGTGAAAGCAATTGAGAATTTACGCCAGGCTAAGAAATTGACGTTATCCGCCGTGCATAGATTAGATATGCAACAACTCGCAGATTATATTCGACCGTCAGGATATTTTAATATTAAGGCTGGACGGCTTAAGAACGTTGTTTCATATATCGTCCAGTCGTACCGGGGAGATCTAGCCATGATGAGCAAAGAGCCCTTAGGAAAATTGCGTACAGAACTTTTAAGTGTAAATGGTGTCGGCCCGGAGACGGCGGATTCAATATTATTGTATGCCTTTGATAAACCAACTTTTGTCGTTGATGCGTATACGAGAAGATTAATGTATCGTCATGGCTGGGCTGATCACGATATGGATTATCATACGTTACAGAAGATTTTTACGGATCGGCTGCCCGCGCAAGTTAGGGTTTGGAATGAATATCACGCACTTGTTGTTCGCGTTGCTAAAGATTTCTGCCGGACAAAACCTTTGTGCGATACTTGCCCACTTAATTCATTTCACTATTCAATTTCAAAAAGATGCAAGCACTGTCATCGTGTAAAAACAGACGCGAGGCATCATGCTTGTCCGCAGAAAATTAAGAATTAATTTTTCTTCCACTCTTCAAAAACATTGGAGTGGATGCGAAAGAAATTTCTAATTTTTTCCTTAAAAGGAATAAAGATGTTAAATTGTTGGCCATTTTGTGTCGGAGAGACCCTGGTCACTTGACAGTTAAAGTTAAAGTGAGTTACTTCATCAGGGCTAAGTTGAATTGTTACTTCGATAGTTGTTCCTTTTTCGATAAATTCAGGAATTAGGCAGGAAAAACCGATTAAGCTGACCGAATTTGTTTCGGTATGAAATATCTTATTGTTAAGCTTTAATACTACAGGTGCAGAATATTCAAAGCGGCGATATCCACGTTTTTCCGTGAAAGGATTATCTGCGGTTGTGTTATCTAAACGATATTTTTTCCAGTCAGGGCCGTACTTGGTAATCCAGTCTAACGCAGCAGAGGCAAAGCTTACTTCTTTTTTTATTTTCTGACTTTCTATCCATTGATGCTTGCGGATTTCTACCAAGGCTAATGCATCTTTAAAAAATGAATAATCACCAGACATAATCAAACTCCTTTTTTGAGATAAATTTCAGGCATTATAACAAACTTAGTCAGCCAATCAAGGAATATTCTAAAAATTTTCTCGTCGATAACGGTTATATTTACATATGTTAAGGAAAATTTATTTTCGCGAGTATTATATTCTATAAAATTCCTTAAGCTTTACAAAGATTTGACCGCTCTATATAATGAACGCGGCTTTATTATTAAATCCAACCATTCAAGGAGGTTTAAGATGTGTGATGCTTATCAAGGAGGATCTATCGAGTCTCAGATTTGGACTGTGGGAATTAAGTTTTTTTTAATTGTTTGGGTCGTTTTCGTTCCTATCGCTATGACGGCGCGATTAGAGAAAATTATTAAACTTTTGGAAAAAAAATAGATTGATATGGGATCACGGGTTATTGCTCATATTGACATGGATGCCTTCTTTGCTGCTGTTGAGCAAAGAGATAATCCTGTCCTCTTAGGCAAGCCCGTTGTGGTGGGAGCAGACCCCAAAAGAGGGTTGGGGCGGGGTGTTGTTTCAACCTGTCCTTATGAAGCGCGTGTTTTTGGTATTCATTCCGCTCAGCCGATTTCTGTTGCGTATAAGTGTTGTCCTCATGCCGTTTTTCTCCCCATAGATGGTGCGAAATATCATCGCGTTTCAGATGAAATTTTCGCAATTTTAAATCAGTTTACTCCCGATATAGAACCAATCAGTATTGACGAAGCATTTTTGGATTTAACAGAGTGTTTTCATCTGCATGGAACACCGCTTAAGACATGCCAGGAAATAAAAAGAAGGATTTTTGATTCTCTTCGGTTAACGTCTTCGATTGGTATTGCGCCTAATAAAATGACAGCCAAGATTGC
>JANPBV010000032.1:0-5251 GCA_031430615.1 Ignavibacteria bacterium
CGCATGACTACAAGCTGGACTGCCAAAGCAGTCATCCGATGAATATAAAATTAATTCACCGGGTTAGTTGCCCTATTATTGTAAAGATAACAAATGAAAACAAAAGTAACAAATGATACGAAATTAGTATCATTTTGTGAATTTATCGAATCGTTGTTATGTGCTTAATTGCATATGATTGTTACTTATTTGTTACTCATTTGTTGCTGAAAAAATTACAATAATTAAAACAACACTACCATGATAAAATTAAGGAAGAAGCAACTCGCCGGTGGCAGTTACAGTCTGTATTTAGATATCTACTTTGAGGGAAAAAGACAATGCCAGACTTTGAATTTGAGACTAACCAAAGATAAAGAAAGCAATAAAGAAGTTCTTAAACTTGCCAATAAGATAAGGGCAACAAAAGAACTTGAATATCAAAGTTATCAGCATGGATTTATTCCATCATACAAAACAAAAATTAATTTTGTAGAGTATTTTCAAAAGATTGGTGAAGAAAGAGACCGGAAAAATTCAAAGGTATACAAAAATACACTCAATTATTTAAGAAAATTTACAAAAAACTCTATCCAGATTGGGCAGATAAATGAAAACTGGATAGCTGAATTCCAGAAATATATGCTGAAATACGTATCTCAAAATTCTGTTTGGGTTTATATGAATACTTTGAAAGCGGGAATTAACAAAGCATACAGAGAAAAACTTATTCAGGTTAATCCCTTGCATTATTTCAGGGAAGGTGTTAAGAGGGTTGAAACTAAGAAAGAATATTTAACAATCAGAGAAATTGAGATACTGATTAACACTAAATGCGGTAATGATGATGTTAAAAGAGCCTTCTTATTCAGTTGTTTCACCGGACTGCGCATTTCAGATGTCAGAAATCTGGAATGGGAAGATGTTAAAGACGAAATGATAGATTTCAGACAAAAAAAGACAAAAGGATATGAATACCTGCCGCTTTCAAAAACAGCAATAGATATACTGAATTTTAATGACGGAAATATCCATAAACTGAGAACCGGTAAAATATTTGATCTGCTAAGCAAAGATTATGCCAATGTTATAGTAAAAGAATGGGTGAAAAGAGCAGGGATTACAAAGAAGATCACTTACCATAACAGCAGACATACTTTTGCTACAATGTCTCTTTCTCAGGGAGTTGACTTGTTTACAGTAAGTAAATTATTGGGACATTGTAATGTGAGAGTTACGCAGGTATATGCAAAAATAATTGATTCTGTAAAAAAGGATGCTGTTGATAAATTACCTTATCTGAAGGTAAATTAATTGTATCACTTTGTGATAATTAATTACAGCAACAGTTTTAATTTAGTAAATGAAAGTAAATAGTTATTTACCTTCAATTATCTTTTGTTCTTCCGGGGTAATATCATACAATTTGTAAACAAGTTCATCAATTTTCGTTTCTAAATCTGATATATCCTTATTCTTTGATTTAGCCAGAAGAATTTTATCTACTAATGCTATGAATGGTTTTTTTTCTTTCTCTGAAATTAAAGGAATTGGAATTTGTTCAAAGTATTGAGGTTTTACTTCAATATAACCACCACTTCTTATAACACAAATGCTTTTTAGAAAATGCCAAACTACCTTTGAATTTAATAATGCTAATAGATATTTATCATTTGAAGGTAAAAAAACAGCGGGTGCATTTATATATACACCATTTTCTTCAAAAGCAAATTTATTTGTATTCTGGAGATTCGGAAAAATAATCTTCGGTCTTGCAAATAAGTCATAATAAGCACAATTGCGAAGTTCCCACCAGTAATCACCTTTATCGTAACGTTTTTTAGCAGAAAGAGTAAATTGACTTAAATGATCCATTATTTTAGGTTCTTTTTTATGCATTCCTTCAAATGCTGTATTTTCATCTAAATCTCCAAATTGCATTTTGGTAGATTTGCTTTCAATAACTATCATCTTTTTGAAGGGAGCTGGCGTTGACCATTTCTTTAAATCTTTACCATCATATACATGCTTTAAGAGTGCAGATGTACCAAGAACTTTGTCAGTTACAAATGCTTCATTTAAGCCAGTAATTATACCCCTATAACACTTTCCATAAATATCTATGAGTGCTTTATGTTTTGAAATTTTAGTGATAATGTTAAATTCAGAACTATTAAGAAAGTTCCACGCAGAATGATTTAAAGAATTTTGGTCAATTGCAGTATAAGTTGTTTCATCGTATATAGTATTTTTATTAGTGAAAGTTGCTTTATCAAATTTGAAATATTTGAATAATCCAGTATCTTTTGATTTTTGAGCAATTAAAATAACCGGATAAGTTGTTGCTTCTTCAAATACAACAACACCAGTAAAGTCAATATATTTCAAAAATCTAAAGTGTTTTGATGTATATTCTCTTAGTACCTTCCCGGCAGTTGTTTTATCAAAAGTATTATTAATGAAAGAAAGTAAACCACTTAACTGCAAAATATTGTTACTAACTTCATAAAAATATGAAAATATATCACCCCCGGAAGTAAAGACACAATATTTATTTTTCAAGTAATCTTTTATTTCACTTAATTCTTCATGTCTTATATATGGAGGATTAGATATTACAACATCAAAACCCTCAAAATCCCCATTCTGGTTCAATACTTCCGGAAATTCAAATCGCCATTCAAATGCATTTTGATAAATTTTATTAGAGTTAAGTTCTTCAAGTTTATACTTCAAGTCCGCAATCTGCAATTTGAGTTTTTCCTTTGCTTTAACAAGTTTTTGATCATTGCTTTCGTTAAACAGCTTTTCAGATTCAAACTTTGTGTAATATTCATTTGAAAGTTTAACCAAATCTTTTTGCAATTCAACTAATTTGGGGTCTTTACTCTTAAAATCATCAGTAAATAACCTGATATTATCAGTCAGTTTTTTCTTTGCAATTCTATCTTTAACATTTTTATATTCTCTTACCCAAAACTTGTAATCATCTAATTGTTTCCTGAAGTTCGGAATACGGCCAAACACATCATCTTTAAGACTAAAGCGGCTAATTAAGCTATTGCCGCATTTTATATTAATATCAATATTGGGTAATGTTTCAAGTTCAGAATAACTCGTATCTTCTTTGTAAAAGGCATTTTTAAGTAACTCTATCCATAAACGAAGGCGGCAGATCTTTACTGAATTTGGATTAATATCCACACCGAACAGACAATTTTCAATTAAGGTTTGTTTTTCAAAGAACAATGTTTTTTGGAGCCTTTGCATTTCTTTGGTAATTGGTTTACCATTTAACAACCTGTAATCTGAATTATTACCATGATTATCTGTAATAATTAGTTCATCGTTAATTACTGCAAATTCATAGCCGTTTATTGTATTACCTTCTTTATCAGCTAAGATGCCAAGCTCAGCTTTTATACTTATCAATTCATTCAGAGAAGATACCAGAAAATGTCCGGAACCTACAGCGGGGTCACATATACGTAGCGAATTAATAATATCATTAGCTTTTAGAATATCCTGTGTTTTGAAAAGCCGTGAAGTATAGTTCTTAACATCTTCAAATTTATCAAACATCCTGCTATTATTACCTGAAAGGAACTGGTTGAATTTTTCCACAACAGCCAGCCGGATAGAATGATTACACATAAACATAGTTATAAAGGCAGGTGTAAAAATTGAACCATCTTTATAGCCGTTTATTTTCTCGAATACTTTACCAAGTACAGAAGCATTTATAATGGTTTTGTTATCTTCTTGAATATCCTCTGAGCCTTCACTTGCAAAGTCATACGCATCAAGAAAGTTGAATAGGTATTCAAGTAGAGGCAGTTTATTAGTTCTTTTACCTATATTCTTTAAAATTGTGGTATTTATTAATTCCAGTTTAACAGAATTATCAAGTGAATTTATTTTAATTAAACGCTCTTCAAGATCACTGAATTCAAAAAGTGAACTGTTGAGATATGGTATTTTGTTATATTTAATCTTTACAGCTTCATTTCGCTCATTGTAATTTACAGCTAAAACTTTGTGAAAAAGTTTAAAGAGTTCATCAAAATCGTTTATAACTTCATGATTCAAAAAACGATAGTCTGTATTACCCTGGTGATATGTTATAAGCTGACCTTCTAACAATTTCAGGAACAATATTCTGTTTATCCATGTAATACATAGCTCAAGAGATATGTTAAATAATCTGTCATAGTTTGTTTCTCCATAAATGGATGGGTCAGGAATGCGCGAAAAGGGGTCTTCGGTAATTAAAGCCTCAATTGTTAATTCTATTAGTGAGCCCGGATTTGGGTTTTTCTTTTTCCTACGAATAACTTTTTTTCCTTCTACTTTATCTTCTTCAAGCCCAATAATATGGAGAAGTTCAATATAAAATTTGCCGTTTAAAGAATTGCTGTCATTTGCTTCTTCAATTTTAAGCAGAAACTGCGGTGAAAGAATCTTATATAAGGCAATTAATTCTTTATCATCTTCTTTATTATCATTCCTCAAAAATGTTTCATAGTCTCTTATATCAAAATATACGAAAGGCAGTTCAATATCAAGTTTTGCAATTATTTTTGCAATTTCTTCGTAAAAGAATGGATTATCTTTATTATCATTTAGTTTAGTTTCATAAAGTTTCTTAATTTGTGAATTACGGTAGATGAGCTTATCAAAATAATTAGCGTCAATAATATACCATTCCTGAATATTAGTAATTACAAGGTGTTTTAGCTTATTATTACCGGCTTGAATTCTTTCATCAAAATAATACAATATTAACTCAAATAATGCTTTTTTAACTGGATTATCTTCAGTCAACATCTCATTAATATTTGAAGGTCGCTTAGCTTCAATTATTACGCCTGCTTCACTATCGGTAGTTTTGCCTAAATGAATTACCAGGTCCTTTTTATCCTTGGTGTTAATTGCATTGGTATTTTTGTAGTAGGTATCCCTGAGAAAGTCACGAACGTCATTTTTTAAATGTTCTTCACTTTCATCCTTAGGTCTTTTTTCAATAAGGCTTATTTTGCCCAGTAAAGCTATCAGATTGGCTTTGAATCCATCAATTTCACTTCTTAACGGTTTTTGTTTTATGTATGCTTTAAGTGCTTTTTTGGGAGATTGTGTTATTATTTTCATTAAGAACTATTAAATAAATTGCAGAAAATATAAAGTAATTCCAAAAACATTAATATTTACAAATATACAAATTGGATTTTGATAAAAAACCCCAACAAATAACTAATTTCTTGCATTTTAAAAA
>JANPBV010000033.1:0-5649 GCA_031430615.1 Ignavibacteria bacterium
TTGCGTTTAACTAACCCGGCAGCAATTAACTCTAATATTTATGGTATGACATACTCGCCTGCTACCGGTAACGCGCTTACTGTTATATCCAGAAATAAGATATATGATATCACTTCGGCAAATACCGGCGGTTCTACAGTATTATATGGAATAGACTCGAGGGCAGCATGTGATGTTACGAATAATATAGTTTCGTTAACAAACGGCGACCCAACATCCAATAAACTGCAAAACCAGCACATTGCTGAAATGAAGCTTGGTAATAACTACACTAACATAGCAAGTAATAAGACGGGTTACGAAATGGATGGTATTATGCAGGGTAAATACACTTCAAGTAAAAATGTAAATACCAAAAACGAACCGTTAAGCGAAGATGCGGATAACCTAATGGCAGTAGAGCTTAATAAAACACAGCATACAAGCAGAAGTAATATGATGTCGAGCAGCAGCAAAGGGGTCTTACAAACAGACGCTTCTGCTGTATCTACAGTTAATTATGGAATATTCCATGTAGGAACTGCGGCTGTTAATTATTATTATAATACTGTTTATATCGGAGGCACTCAGCCCGGTTCAAGCATAACTAACTCGGGATGTTTCTTAAAAGCAGGTACAGGTATTGCAAATCTGCGTAATAACCTGTTTGTAAATAACCGCAGCGGCGGCACAGGTTTCCATTATGGTATGTCAATTCAATCAACTACCAACTGGGTTGCAGCTTCATCAAATTATAATACATTAATAGTACCAAGCTCAACAGCGGCATGTGAATGGGGTATTGGATTACAGCAAACAATAGCACAATTCAGGACATCATCCGGCGGCGATATGCAGACATGGTGTGATAATACTACTGCCGTCAATCCTGCTAATTTGTTTACTTCTATCAGTGGATACAACTTTGATATTAATACAGCAAATGTTGAAGCGTGGGCAGTATCAGGTAAAGGAATTGCATTAACAGGACAGAGCATTGATTTCGGCGGCACAACACGCGTTACAGCTATAACAAGCGGTTGTACTGATATAGGCGCAGATGAATTTGGAGCATTAAGTACAACTACACCAACTGCTACAGTTGATAATGCACCGGGAAGCGGAGTTACATCAACCTATACTCTTTTTGGCAGAAGTATTGCTCAGATAGTATGGGGATCAGGCGGTACATTGTATCCCACTTCACTTGATGTTTATTATAACTCAGGTGTTAATCCACCAGGTACTTTAGGTGGTAATTTCTCAAATTCACATACTGTAGTTAATCGAAATGGATCTGATCCAGATACCAGATATAATATCACGTATTATTTTGGTAATAACGAAACCTATACTATAGGTACACCAAGCTCGAGTACAATACTATCCAAGTATAACGGCTCTACCTGGGAAGTATTTCATTTAGTACAGCCAGAATGGAATACAACATTAGTATATAATACAGTTACAGGTGTCTATACAGTAGCAGTAGCTGGTCTATGGGATTTTTCAACGTTTGCATTAACAGATAACGGGAATGCATTACCTGTAACACTTGAAAACTTTGATATAGCTGTAAACAAGCGCGATGCTACACTTAACTGGGTTACAACAAGTGAGCTTAACAATAGCGGTTTTGGTATAGAAAGAAGAATTAAGTTAGAAAAAGGCTATAGCCAGTGGATTGAAAAAAGCTTTGTTAGAGGGAATGGAACCTCGAACCAAAGACATTTATACACATATAAAGATGTTAATCTAGTAAGCGGTACTTACCAATACAGGCTAAGACAGGTTGACTATAACAGTAATGTTGAGTACTACCAGCCTACAAATAACAGTGATGTTATAATTGGCAAGCCGGGTACATTTGACTTAAGCCAGAACTACCCAAATCCATCAAATCCGAAATCGAAGATAGATTTCCAGATGCCATTTGATGGTAAGGTAAGCATCAGGGTTTACGATATACTTGGTAGAGAAGTTGCAACATTGATAAATGATTTTAAACAGGCTGATTTCTATACTGTTGAATTTGACGGTACAAATATTGCTTCAGGCATATATTTCTACAGAATTATTGCTGAAGGCGGTAACCAGAAATTCACAAAGACATTAAAGATGATTTTAGTCAAATAATGGTTTTGTGATATAGAGAAATAGCGAAGACCGGGCGTAATTGTCCGGTCTTTTTTTTACCCCACCCCCCTACCCAAAGACTCTGTCTCAAAACTAAAAAGAGACGACCCAACGGGTCGTCTCTACACGAAAATCTTCCAAAATTTGTAGAGACGACTCGGCGAGTCGTCTTATATTGGATGTATTGAGATAGGCTCTTTGAAGGGGGGAAGATCTTTGCAGGATTAGAATAAGTGGCAATTAAAGAATTTGCTTTGGGATACGATTTATGACAATGGGGGTTTGGCTTTTGAAGGCAGAGGCGAAACCCCCGAAAATGATTAACGAAAGATTTTAATTTATGTTCAATTGTGGATTAACGAAAACGGAAGTTTGCTCTCCCCCCTTTAAAAACAAGGGGGGATTGATTTTTTTTGATTTGGCTTTTATCCCCCATTCGTTTTCCTGACTCGTTTTTGAGTTGAAGGGGGGATTTAGAACTTGAGTATTAGTTTTGTTTTGATTGAACGATTATAATGGGTTTTTAATTTGCATCAATGGGGGTTTGGCTTTTTGAAGGCAGAGGCGAACCCCCATTGATGCTTTACGGTGGAAGATATTTTTCGATTAATTTTGGATTAACGAAAACGCAAGTTTGTTCTCCCCCCTTTGAGAAACAAGGGGGGATGTGTTTTTAAGGATTTTGATTAAACTGTTTAAGTCAGGCTCTATTAACCTGACTTGCAGACTTTGTCTGCAGGATAATTATTTAAGTTTTAGCGTCAGGTCTGAGGACCTGACACAAGCAGTAAAGTTTGTCATTTTGCATTTATCCCGCCAGGTCGGGACTGCGAAAACACTACGTGTTTTCTTGAGAGGGGATTGTTTTAAAGGAGTCTTTCGTTATCTTTAAACATTTTACAACTTTAAATTTAAAAATAGCGATTTCAGTTATTGTTCTGCTACCTGCTTTAAGTTAACTTTGTTTCAGAAAAAGCAAAACCCTATGGAAAAACTCCATAAATCAACACAGATTCAATAAAAGTATTTTTAATAAACTCTTTTCATAAATAAATACCCATAAGGAGGATTCAAAAATGTCACATTTAATTAAGGTTTCATTAGCAGCAATGTTATTTTTAGTTGCATTTGTATATGCTCAGCCTTCAATAAACGAGCATAACATTAAGTTTGAAAACACAACAACAGCAACCCTTGTAGGCGAAGATGGAGTTATAATGAGAACCACCAATAATGGTGTAAGCTGGTTTGAACAGACATCCGGAATAACTAACGTACTTTACGGAAACGAAAGTACCGATGGCATCCAGCCAAGTGAAACCATATCGATTGCGGTTGGTGAAAACGGTGTTATATTAAAGACAAATGATGGCGGCTCAACATGGGTAGTAATTAACAGCGGTGTAATAGAACATCTTTATGATGTTGAAGCATTATCATCAAGCAACATAATAGTTTGCGGTGGTAATGGAACAATTCTTCAGTCGGTAGATGCAGGTGAGACATGGAATGCAATTCAAAACCAGGCAACAGAAAATCTTAACGACATTTGTTTTTTAGACCTGAATACAGGTTTTATAGTCGGCGATAACGGTACAACTTTAAAAACTGTAGACGCAGGACAAACATGGCAAATGATGCCATTTCCTGTAAATAACGGTAATCTAAATTCGGTTGCTTTTGCTACAGCATCGGATATTATCATTGTGGGAAATGTGAATGTAGATATTGGTATATTATATAAAAGCAATGACGGTGGACTCTCATGGTCAGCATACGAAGAACAGTTCACCTACGGAACATCTTTAAATGAAATAGTATTTTTCAACAGCACCAATGGAATTATAGTTGGCAGTAACGGATTTATTCTGAAAACTAACAACGCAGGTTTTACATGGTCACAGGGTCAGTCATCATCACTAACAACCGATCTATTTTCAGTAGCTTTCTCTGATATTAACCATGGTATATCTGTAGGTTCAAACGGAACAGAGTTATATACTACCGATGGCGGCGCAACATGGAGAGAAACAATATCAGCATCTCCTTACGGAAGTAAAACCTTACCTTTAGCTTTAAAACAAAACTATCCTAACCCGTTTAATCCATCAACAGTAATAAGTTTCGAGCTTCCTAAAGACGCGAGTGTAACTTTGAAGGTATATGATATTGCCGGAAAAGAAGTGGCAAATTTATTAAATGGTTACTTAACAACCGGAAATCATAGTGTAAATTTTAACGCATCGGGTTTAGCAAGCGGTGTTTACTTCTATAAGCTGAATGTAGTAAGTGGTGAAGAAAATACCTCTAAGGTAATGAAAATGCTTCTTGTAAAGTAAATTATAGTCCAAAGGATATCTTTAGAGTTGCTAAAGAAGCAACTCTAAAGGTTTAATAGACTAAAATATAAACTCATTTGAAAAATTATTACCTTTAAGGAGGATTCAAAATAAAATGTCACACTTAATAAAAGTATCATTAGCAATAATATTATTTATAGTATCATTCGTATTTGCTCAAACTACCGTTAACGAGCACAGTATAAAATTTACAGGCACAAATACCGCAACACTTGTTGGAGATGACGGAGCAATAATGAAAACCACAAACAGCGGAGTTACATGGACAGAGCAGACAAGTAATATAACAAATGTCCTTATGGGAAATTCATTCAAAAGCGGTTTATCCATAGTTGCCGGTGAAAATGGAGTTATCCTGAGATCTGATGATAATGGTGATAACTGGGAAGTTATCATACCCGGCACATTAGAGCATTTAAATGACGCGGAAGTTACCAATGTTACCCATGCAGTAGTTTGTGGAAATAATGGTATTATACTTACATCATCTGATGCAGGTCTATCATGGGAAAATGCTGTATCAGGGTTAACTGATAACCTTCTCGACGTCAACTTTATCGATGAAAACGTTGGTTTCATAACAGGTGAAATGGGCACATTATTGAAATCCATTGATGGCGGAAATAGCTGGACAGAAATAGATATGAGCTTTACGAATAATAAATTTAACGCAGTAGAGGCAATTGATGAAAATAACCTGGTATTAGTTGGCGATAACGGCGCAATATTTCTATCAAACAACGGCGGCGCAAGCTGGTTCGGTCCAACGGGATTAATGTACGAAAACAATTTCAATGATGTAGTATTCTTTAGCCCAAGTGATGGTGTTATTGCAGGAAATGACGGACTTATACTCAAAACCATTGATGGTGGAAATTCATGGAGTCAGGCATATACTACTTTTGTAGGCGGACAGTATGATTTTTATTCAGTAGCATTTGAAGATATAAATAAAGGTATTACCATAGGAAAAGATGGCGTTGACGCATATACAACAGATGGCGGAAACTCATGGACAACATATGCCCCGGTTCAGAATCCAACAGGTATCAACGGAAGTAAAAGCTTAGGTCTAAAACTAAATCAGAATTATCCTAATCCGTTCAATCCTTCAACAGTAATAAGCTTCGAGCTTCCAAATGACGCTAATGTAACTTTGAAGATATTTGATATT
>JANPBV010000034.1:0-21081 GCA_031430615.1 Ignavibacteria bacterium
GCAAGGCTCCGCCCTGCGGAAGTACTGGTTGATGGCGATAAGCATTACCTTATCAGGGAAAGAGAAAAAGTTGAAGAACTACATTATTAATTATCGGATTGCGAGGAGCGTTAGCGACGTGGCAATCTCATCAATAAATAAATTTCTATCAATAAAGCAATTATTTTTCCCTTTAATAGCTGCCATACTTTTATTTTTTTTCTCTACAGTTTCTTTCTCTCAAAATATAACCCTCGACTATATCTTTCAGGATACCAACATCATAAATCCGCGCCCTTCATTAAAATATATCCATACTGATTCAAAGAAAATTTATTATTATGCCGATGAAGATTATGATGGCATGTTGAGCCTGTTTGATATGAACTATGAATCAGGTGATAATTTTAAATATTCAGATACCGGAGAAACAGCATCTGAATTTGTAATAATGCCAAATGGCAATGCAGTTACAGTAATTAAAGGCGACGTGTACATTACAATAGATTTTGTTAACTCCCGTGATTACACAAAAGATATCCGGCTTACAGAAACCGATAAATATGAATACTCCCCAGTGGTAATTGGCAATTATTCCATTTACAGGCGCGGTGGAAATTATTATTTAAGAAAATTTGACAGCGCAAAGGCTGTTTCAAATGAGCTTGAATTAACTTCTGATGAATCTGATTCCCTTTCTTACCAGATAATTGATATTACCGATAAATTTACTGGCGACCCTGAAACTGAATTAAGACTTTTTGTTGTAAAGTATAATAACTCATCAAAAACACCACTTGTATTCCCCGATTACAACGGAAAATTTGTAAAAGCAGAAACCAAAAAGCGGGGGGTCTCAAAAGTTAATATGTATGAGTATATCATAAATTCAGCAGGTAAGGATTCAATTTATAAAGTTGTAAGTGAATTTGGTTACCCCGGAACTGAAAGATATTCAACTTCATATGGTGAGTATTCCCCTGACGGCAAGAAACTGCTCTTAGATATCGAAACTCTGGATAGGCATGGAAGAAAATTATTTATGTATGATGTTATTTCAAAAGATATGAAGGAAATATATTCGGAAACTGACCCTGCGTGGTATGAACGGCACTCAAACCAAACAATGTTTATAGATAGTGAATACGTAATGTTTGAATCCGAAATTTCAGGATATAATAATCTACACAAAATAAAAACAGACGGCTCGGGGTTAATGACTGTTGCAGGCGGTCAGTTTACAATATTATCATCAGTTGTTGATAGACAAAAAGGCAAAGTATATTTTTCCGCCAATACCGAAGTACCATATGATTACAATATTTATTCAGCGGATATTTCAAACGGGAACATTACTCAATTAACAAAAGAGCATGGTGATATAGAAGACCTTAAAATTTCATCTGATGGAAATTACCTTTTCTATTCACATTCGTATATTAACAGACCAAATGAGCTGTACTCATGTAATATTTCAACAGGAGAAGTTAAGCAATTAACCAATACGATCTCTCCAAAATTTACTGCTATTGAATGGAATATGCCTGAGGTTATTACATTCAATAATGAAGAAGATGGGCAATTGGTATATGGATTTGTATATAAGCCTAAGAATTTCAACCCAAAGAAAAAATATCCATTGATATGTTTTGTACATGGAGCAGGTTATTTGCATAATGTTACAAACGGCTTTTCGCCCTACCGAGATAATTTTATGGTAGATACTTACCTTACACAAAAGGATTTTGTTATTCTTGATATTGATTACCGCGGCAGTATGGGCTACGGCAAAGAATTCCGTAACAAGACATACCGCAATCTTGGGTATTGGGAAGTTTCAGATTACATCAGCGGAATAAATTACCTGGATAACCTTGGACTTATTAATAAAGAGAACATTGGAATATACGGCGGCAGCTATGGCGGATTTACAACTCTTATGGCTTTATTCAGACATCCGGAAATCTTTAAAGCAGGTGTATCGCTCAGGGCTGTATCTGACTGGAAGAATTATTATTACAGCAACAGGTGGTTCACACTTGGCAGGCTTGGTGACCTTGATAGCGCCGGTATTGAGCAGTATTATGATATTTCATCACCAATTACTTATGCCGAAAATCTTCAGGGTCACTTACTTATGACGCATGGCATGCTGGATGATAATGTATTCTTTCAGGATATGGTTCAGTTAACGCAAAAGCTCATTGATAACAAAAAGGATTTTGAAGTGATGATATACCCGAAGGAAAATCACGGTTTCTACAGGCAAACAAGCTGGCTGGATCAGTACAAACGTATAACGGGTTGGTTTGAGAAATATTTGAAATAGATGAAAAAATGGGTGACCTAAATGAAAAGTATGATAGTTTTTCAAATGCTAGTAGTAATATTGAAAAATACTTAGAAATTGTTAAATGTATTGGCGTTAATACCATAGGTGATAAGTTTCTATCTTCTCACAAAGTTCTAAAATCATTTACAAATTATAAGATAGAAAACAATGAATTAGTTTCTGTTTTTGAACCTAAGGAAATCGCTGCTGCAATTTCCTTATTAGATTTTGTTGAGAATATAATCACAGTACACAAACACCCTGATTTTTATAAACTCAAAAATTTAATAACCAAACTACATAATTTTGATTTTCAACAAAATTGGTATACCTCAGATTTGAAAGGTGCTAATTTAAAAGCAAATCATGAGCTTTGGGAGCTCGATTTTGCATTACAGATTTATAAAATTGCAGATACTGTTGATTTAGAATCATATGATAAATCAACGAATAATCCTGATATAATTGCAAAAATTGACCATTTATTATGGGGTTTTGCGTGCAAAGTACCAAATCCTGAAATAAATAAGGTAAATATTAAGAGATTTCTAAGAAATTTACAAAAAGGTATTCGGCAATTAGAAAATTCTAAAATTGAAAAAGGTTTTGTTATTTTTAATGGTAGAAATTATATTAATCATAGCGTATTTTTGGAGAATGAATTCAAAAATGGTAAGTATCATTATAAAATATTTGAAGATTCTAAAATTCCTTTAGACAATTTTAATCATCAAATATTAAGTGCAACCAATACTATCAAAGATACAATGCAGAATATGACATTTAAGGATAAAGAAAATAATCCAGAATATTGGAGAAAATATTTAGGTGTTAAGAATTCAACTACTTTCGAATGGGTTATTTTTTTCTTTTCCATATCATTCTGTCAATTTCAAAATAAGATTGCAATAGAAAAATTGACTCGTCCGATTATTCAGGGAGAGTTGATAGATTATTCTATTATTGTGGATTTGATTTGGCAAATTCATGCTGCGTACAATGATCGTCATAAAGTAAAAACCTACAATTCGTCTATTAGTTTATTAAATTAACTTTTTTCTTTGAGTCTTTGCGCCTTTGTGGCTAATTTGTGTTTTGCTGTTAATAGTCGTTATTTCATCTTTTCCCCTCAAAATAAATCATTATATTTACGAAACCATTTAAGGTTTTGAAGCGTCTTAATATGTTTATACAAGTGTTACTTTTTATAACGGCAAGCCGACAGATTCATACATGAACAGAATCCCGGGGCTTGAAATGGAAATTGCAAGTGCCAGGAAAAAAGCTGATGATATTTTCAGCAAGTATATTTCTAAATCAGGAATAACTTTAATGACCCGTGAAGAGTTTGATAAGAAATCCCAATAAAGTAAATTTTTAATCATTCAAAAAAGGCTGAAATTCTGGTAATTTCAACCTTTTTATTTATATTCATGACATTTATATCTCATATATATGAGATTGAATTAATAATTTTAAGTTCTTAACTTATCAGATGTTAAAAAGGCTTGTTGTAATACTATTACTGAATATCGTTTATTCTAACGCAGGAATAAATGATTACAAGTCAGAACATATTTCCCTTGATGAAGGTATTTCAAACAATATGATATTCAGCATTTACCAGGATTCAAAAGGATTCTTGTGGTTTGGTACAATGTTTGGCCTGATAAGATATGACGGTATCAATTATATCACGTACAGATATGACCCTAACGACTCAACTTCTATTTCAAATGACGATGTTATTTCTATTTTTGAAGATAAAGAAGGATATTTATGGATAGGTACATATTTTGGGGGATTGAACCGGCTTGATAGAAAAACCGGAATGTTCACACGTTATATACACATTAAACAGGATAATAATTCTATCAGTGATAACACCGTGTGGGTAATTTCACAGGATAAAATGGGTACAATGTGGTTTGGCACAAACGGTGGAGGTTTAAATAAATTTAAAGATAACAAATTCACTGCTTATAAATATGATTCACTGAATACCAATACTATTGGCAGTAATACAATCTTCGCTTTGCAAAATGATGTTGAAGGTAATTTGTGGATTGGAACTGCCGGTGGCGGTTTAAATAAACTCGATGTATCAAATAGCATTTTTACAAGATTCAAACGAAACCCATCAGACAGTAATTCGATAAGCGGTAATTTTGTCCGTTCACTATATATAGATAGTATGGGTTATATATGGGCAGGAACAATGAATAAGGGTTTCAACAGGTACGATAAGTCAACAGGTAAATTCACACGATATGAAATTACCGGAAGTAGTAATGATCCTAATAATTCCTCGGCAAGTATCTTTTCAATAATACCTGCAAGTGGAATCTTAAATGAGTTATGGATATGTACAGGCAGCGGGTTGTATTCAATAAATAAAACCTCGGGAAAATTTACTTACAATGATATTCACAACGGAAATAAAAGCAAAAACCAGAATATTATCGCAGCCTGTATGGATAGATCAGGTGTTTTATGGCTTAGCGCATATTTTGAGGGTCTATATAAGTATTTCCAAAATTATGATAAGTTCACATCTTTCAAATATGAAAATGACAGTTCAGTGGGGTTAAGCGGTAATATAGTAAAATGTTTTTATGAAGATATAAAACATAATATATGGATAGGCACTGTAAACGGCCTGAATAAATTTAACAGGGTGAATAACGAGTTTACTTATTACTTAAAAGATGATTCAAGCGGTAAAAGCACAATAAATTCTATCAAAGGAGATTCCTCGGGTTCACTATGGATAGGTACAGATAACGGTTTGATATATTTTGATCCTTTAAATAATACAGAAAAAATTTTCTACAATGACCCAAAAGATGAAAATTCAATAAGCTCAAGCAATATTACAAACCTGCTACTTGCTTCAAATGGTACATTATGGATTGGTACTAACATTGGACTGAATAAATTTGAGAATAATAGATTCTTTAGATACACAAATGACCCAAAAAATACCAATTCACTAAGCGAAAATTCAATACTTGCCCTTTACGAGGATAAAGATAAAAACATCTGGGCTGGTACATATGCCGGGTTGAATAAATTTAATAATTCTTTAAATAACTTCTCACATTTCAAAAAAGATCTTAATAACCCGCAGTCTATCAGCAATAACTATGTATTTTCGTTCTGTGAAGATGCCGCAGGAAATTTTTGGATTGGTACAGGGGGCGGTATTAATTTATTCAACAGGTTAAACGGAACATTTATGAGCTATACTGAAAAAAACGGACTGGCTAATTCTGTAATTTGCGGTATTCTGCCTGATGTAAACGGTAATTTATGGTTAAGTACCAAAAAAGGATTATCTGAATTCAATCCAACTACCGAAACGTTTAAAAACTTTAATTCAGATGACGGTCTGCAAAGTAACATGTTTTCAGGAGGCGCTTATTTAAAGACAAGTGAAAATAATTTTTATTTCGGAGGGATTAACGGGTTTACTGTATTTAATCCGGCGCAAATGAAATATCGTGATTACCAATCACCTGTAATTCTGACAAGCTTATCTGTTTATTCAGATAACAAGAACAGAGTTATTGATATTTCAGATATAAATGACATTGAGCTTTCCTACAATGATAATATTATAAGTTTTGAATTTGCTTCATTCGATTATTATTCCCCAAAGAAAAATTTATTTTCCTATATGCTTGAAGGTTTTGAAAAAGACTGGAAAAACTCAGGTCATATTGCTAAAGCAGTTTATACAAACCTAGACCCTGGTAAATATATTTTCAGGGTTAAGGGAACAAATTCCGATGGTATATGGAGTAGTAATGAGGCATCTATAACCTTGACAATAAAACCACCGTTCTGGAAAACATGGTGGTTCTACTCTTTTGTATTATTATCCATCGCTTTGATTGTTTTTTTCATCAATAACAATAGTGTGAGGAATAGAGTAAGAACCATGCTTGATCTTGAAAAAGCCAGGGAAACAGAGCGCGAAAAAATAAGGCTTGAAGCTTCCAGAGATTACCATGATGAGCTGGGGCATAAACTTACAAGGATATCTATATACTCACGCAGAATATCAAGGAAACTTGGCGCAAATTCAAATGGCATAACAGGTGACCTAAAAGGAATATTGGAGGTGTCTGAAAGCCTTCAAAGCGGTGCTAAAGACCTGATATGGTCGTTAAATCCCGATGAAGATACTTTATATGATTTTGCCCTAAGACTAAAAGATTTTGGCAACAGTATTTTTGAAAATACCGGCATAGACTTTGTAATGCATGGGATATCAGACGATATGAAAAAAATCAGGTTTAATATGAAAGTGAAAAGACACCTTATTTTTATTTTCAAAGAATCGATGAACAACACCTTAAAATATGCCGAGTGTACTAAGGCAGAGCTGACATTTATTCATAATGATTCATTACTTGAAATATCTTTTGATGATAATGGTATCGGGTTTGATACAGATCAAATATCAACCGGATACGGTCTTAAGAATATTCATAACAGGGCAAAGCAGATAAACGCTAATATTGATATTAATTCAATTCCCGGCAGCGGAACTAAAATTAAATTTGAAATAGGTGTATAAGTGATAACTGTAGCAATAGTGGAAGATGAAAAGTTTATCAGGGATTCCCTTGTAGATATGCTCCTGGAAGCTGAAGGTTTTGAGTGCTCCGGCAGGTATGTTAATTGTGAAAAAGCCATTGAAGACTTTACTCATAACAAGCCCGATGTGATATTAATGGATATTGAACTTCCCGGGATGTCAGGGATTGAAGGAGTAAAGAGAATAAAAGCCAAATATCCCAAAATTGATATCGTAATGCTGAGTGTTCACGAAGATATCACTATGATATTTGACGCGCTAACAGCAGGAGCAAGCGGCTATCTTGATAAAAGCGCGCCTGAAGAAAAGATACTTGATTCTATAAAAGAGATTCATGATGGCGGCGCTCCTATGTCATATAAAATCGCGAAGCTTGTGGTATCCTCATTTCAGAAAAAACCCGATTCCGGTTTAACAGAAAGAGAAAGAGATGTGCTTAATAACCTTTGTAAAGGATATTCATACAAAGAAATTGCCGCAAACCTTTTTATTACAGTAGGAACAGTCCGTCATCATATTAAAAATATTTATTATAAGCTTCAGGTTCATTCAAAATCAGAAGCTGTTGCTAAAGCCTTAAAAGAGAGAATAATCAACTAAAACTTTAATCCTTACAAAAAACTTTCCTGAAAAACCATATATATGTGAGATGTTGCATGTAAGTTATCTTTAGTATCTTACTTAAAATTCATGGAGAAAAATTTAATGCAAAAAAAGAATCTGTTATTACTGACTTTACTTGTTTTCATTATAAATCCTATAGTCCTTCACTCACAGTTTTTCATAAAAGTTACTACCGGCGCAATTGCATTAGAACCTCTTACAGGAAGTTATATAGGAGCAAGCTGGGTAGATGTAGATAATGATGAAAGGCTTGATTTATTTATCTGTAGAAAAGATATTTTTAAAAATCTTGGAAACGGTAATTTTGTAAAAATAACAAGCTCAGTGCCATTACAAGGACCTGTACTTGGAAATACATGGTCAGATTACGATAACGATGGTGACATTGATTTGTATGTAATCAGTTCTATCCAGGCAAATTCTACATCGCACTTATACAGTAATGACGGAACCGGAATGTTTACGAAAATTCTTACAGGTAGTATAGCTGATTCGGTTAATAATTCGGGCTGGGGATGCGTATGGGGCGATATCAATAATGATACGTATACAGATTTATTCCTTTCGGCTGCATATAACTTCAACGGGGTGCTTCACGAAAACAGGCTATTCTATAATAATGGCAACGGAACATTCACAAGAATAGATACAACCCAGACTACTGATTCTCTTGATGCTTTTACTGTCCCTATGTTCTCTGACTATGACCAGGATGGTGATATTGATCTGTTCATTGGAACAGGGCCGGCTGACGGCATTGGTGGAACTGATTATCTTTACAGGAACTACCTTAAAGAGCAAAACGTACCATATTACTTCAATAGGATTGATACAGGGATAATAGGAACTGATATTGTTGACGGTCAGAACTGGAACTGGATTGATATAGATAATGACGGAGATCTTGACGGATTTCTTACAAATTATTCAAGTAATATTTTGAACAGGCTATACAGATGCGAAGGTCCCCGTTATTATGTTAAAATGACTGCGGCACAGGTTGGCACGATCGTTTCAGATGCAGGCTTATGGCTGGCAAACACATGGGGAGATTTTGATAACGACGGTGACCTGGATTGTTTCATAACCAATGACGCAGGTCAGAGCAAATTTTACAGCAATAATGGCAGCGGGTTTTTTACTAAAATTGATACGCTTGCCTTAATATCTATAGGTCCAACATATGGCGCTACAAGCGGTGATTATGATAATGACGGAGACCTTGATATGTATGTTGCAGGCAATACAGCAACAAAGGGTTTATACAGGAACGAAACCAATAACAATAATAAGTGGATAAATGTAAGATGTATTGGTGCCGGACCAACCGCAGGTATGACAAATAAATCAGCGCTTGGTACAATTGTTAAAGTAAAAGCAGTAATAAATGGCGTTCCAAAATGGCAGATACGTGAGGTAAATGCCCAGAACAGCTTTAATTCAATGAATATGCTGAATGTGCACTTTGGCATTGGCAATGCATCTGTTTTAGATTCAGTAATAATCAAATGGGGCGGTGGTTTAACGCAGGTATTTACAAATACTGTACCAAATAAGTTTTACAAAATCTTAGAAGGCGGATCCTTAACTGAAATTATTATCGGTATCAATCAGATCAGCTCACAAGTTCCTGATAAATTTACTTTGCATCAAAATTATCCAAACCCGTTTAACCCCGTTACAAAGATCAAATTTGATATACCAAGATCATCAAATGTTAAGCTAACGGTATTTGATGTAACAGGTAAAACTGTTGCAACCCCTGTAAATGGTTATTTAAATGCCGGTACATTTGAAACTGATTTTGAAGGCGCAAATCTTTCTAGCGGCGCATATTTCTACAGGATAGAGGCTGAAGGGTTTTCAGCAACCAAAAAAATGATGTTGATAAAATAACGAAGTTATTTTTGCCTGCCTTACTGCGCCAAGCAGGCAGGAAACCTTGTTTTCCTGGCTCGTTTTTGAGCTAAGAATGATTAAATAGTCCCAAGGTATGGATAAAAAAAGATTCACATAATAAATATATTTCAGGCGCCTGTTATGATTCGAGGGCGGTCAGGTAATGCTAACATTTAGCCAGGCCTGATTTAATAACAGGCGCTTTTTAAAACAAGAAAAACAATGGAATTAATATATAAATTAGGATTAGCTGCATTATTTATTTTTGCATGTTCATTAACTATTGCTGTTACATACTCGCAGACAACTGATGAACCCTGTAAATCACTGGAAGCGTCACAATTTGATTTCTGGGTCGGTTCCTGGCAGGGGGGGTGGGTAGATACTGAAGGTAAAGAACAGTTTGCAGAAAATATTATTACTAAAGGTATTAACGGATGTGTGATTGAAGAGAACTTTACATTCGAAGATAAATCTTTTTTTGGTAAGAGCCTATCCATGTATAATGTAAATAAAAAACTTTGGGAGCAGACATGGGTTGATAATAATGGCAGCTATATGAATTTCACCGGTGGAATTAACGGCAGTAATATGGTAATGCAGCGCAACGTTATAACAAAAACCGGCAAAGAGATAATTCAAAGAATGGTGTTCACTGATATTACCAAAGACTCTTTCACATGGAACTGGGAATCATCATCAGATAACGGTGCTACATGGAAACTTGTGTGGAAGATATTATATACGCGGAAACACTAAAGCTTTGTCTATACTTGCTTCTTAGGTTCAAGCGCATAAGCTGTTACTTCGGATTCAAACCCGCAGGTTTTATGCGAACCATCACAAAATGGTTTCTTATTACTGCCTCCGCATCTGCATAAAGTAATTGTAGTTCTGCCTGCAAGGTCATATTTACCTCCGATAGCATCAAAGATCTCCATATCATCACTTTCAATTCTGTAACTTGCGTTCTTTGTAACTGTAATTTTTGTAGGCATAATATTTATTTGTTTTAGTTATTTACTTTTTTACCCTCTTTCCCAATCCGCCTAGGCAGACCAGTTTGGAAAGATTCAATGTTATTAGTTTGAATCATTTATAAAAATCTTCAAGTGAGTCATAAACTCCTATAATCTCTATATTTCCTTCGTATAATATTTCTTCATTAATTTTGATAAGTTCAGTGTTTGGATTAATACTACCACTCCAATATTCTTTAGCATTATTTATGTAATCCATAATACTAATAGAATCATTAATTAAATAGCTATCATTTGTTTTATGAATTAATCCATTTTTATCAAGCCTTAACTTATATATCCTTCTAGTATTTTTAATAATATCCCACCATTTATGGACATCTTTTTTTGTACAAAGCCAAATACATTTCATTCTTGAAGGAAGATTAGAAAAATATTTTTGTCTAACACTCTCAAAAGTATGTTCTCTAATTGTAATTGATAATTCATTAATGGTTGCATTACATAAATTAATAATCTCATTAATATACTTATCTTTATAAATCTTATCATTTACAATAAACTTATGTATAGCCTGTCTTGTATATAAGAATCCTGAATCATCTTCGTACCCGTATCTACCTCTCAAAATTCTATCATAAAAATAATTATACTCATGGAAGCAAAATTGTGCTTTCAAAGTAGTCCAATCAGATATATTTGGATCAACTCTATGCACATGAAAAAACTCTTGATTTATAGTTTCCATAATGATAATATTATTTCGATTCATTTGTTAAAATGATTTCGAACTATATTTTAAAGAATGTAAAAGAATTTAAAAGTTCGGCATCTTTCAAAATTTTCAATTGGTATAGAACCAATTGAAACAAAATTACGTTTAAAAGTATGTGACAACAATTCTTCAACTTCCCAATCTTCAATAGAATCATTCTCAACAAGGTAATCCATCTCATCAACTGGTATCGCACAATAACAAAGATATATTTCATCAAAAGTCATTAAAGCCTGCTTCATTTCATCTATATCAAACCCTAAAATAGATGTGTGACCTATTGACTTTGCGCCAGTTAGCATTTTTGCTGGGTCATTTTGATTTTCATTAGAAAATATTTCAGATGTTATTTTGTTATAACCTAAATATATAGAATTAATATTATACTTTTGTAGCAAAAAATCTCTGACAGCAAACAATTCTAAATCTAATATTGCATTAATTGGATAGCTATCTATAAAATAATTAAATGAATTCATTTATTTCAGATTTAAAGTTTTTTCGTATTCTTCATTTGTTAACTCGAAACTATTTAAACCTTGAGGGTTCCGAAATGCATACTTTTCTTTTAAAATATTATCATTCAGAATAATGTGCCTCTTTATAGGATTATATAGGAGCTTCTCGTAATATTTAACTTTTACTACTAAATGTTGTCCCATAAATTTACCTTTCTGAATAGCATATTTCCTCAATATATCATAATGAAAAAAAGTAATAAATGGATCAGAAATAACTTCTATAAACGAATAGATTCCCGCATTTTTCCCGGAAACCCACAATATGCCCTTATCTCCAAGTTTGAACAAATCTTTATGATTGTCATTAATTTTAAACATCCCCTCATCACATTCTTTTAATTCCAATTCCGACTTCCATATGTCAGGATTTGAATGAATTGCCCAATATCTAATATCCATATTAGTGAACATTATTGAAATTCGTGGCTAAAGCTTTTTACTTCCTGCCGTCCAATATCTTCTCAATCTCAGCCAGGTTTGCCTGTGCGCGCTTCATTATTTCACCGGCTTCTTTAATAACCGTAGATTTATATTTTTCATCATCTATCTGAACAAGGTTTATCTCTACATTCTTTAATGCGCCCCATATTCCCGTTTCAAGTGATTTAGCCCCAACTGCCAGATCGCTTGCTGAGCTTGCATTTCCCAGCTTTGCCAGTTCTATCATATACTGCCAACACGCATCAGAAACCCTCATAACTCCAAGCGGTACATTGATAGCTTTTTTCAGTCCTTCCTGCATCAGTTCTTTCCTGATCTTTTTTTCCCTATCTGTATTCTTCGGCATTTTCATAGCAGTCATATAATCATTGAAAGCATTTGTATCGGCATCAATCATTGGAATAAGCTTCTTCATGTTATCGTGAAGCGGAGCAATCAGCTCTCTCATCTTTGTGTCAAGATGCTCGAATTTTTTTGTTCCGTAACTCATCCATCCCATCATAGCGCCAAGTCCCGCGCCTAGTGAAGCTATCAAAGCAGAAACACTTCCGCCGCCCGAAGCAGATGTACGCGCGCCAACTAACTCAACAAAGCTGCGGACTGACATTGAAGCAAGCGGTTCAGTACCACCCTCTGATATCATGTATTCAATAATTCGCTTTTCGGGAATAAACGGTGAAACAGAATTCAACCCAAGTCTTTCAACAACAAGCCTTATCTTTTGTTTTTCATCTACAATAAAGAGATTTTCATTCTTAATATAATATTCCGCTGCCATTAACATTGCTTCAAGTGGAATAAGTCCAACAAGCTCACTTCCTGCTGCTGCAAGATTCAGTTCTTTTGCGTCTTTAACGCATTCTTCAAATACAACATGAGGCGGAGTAATTGTGTAGTTATCAAGATTGATGGAAACCTGAGCCATATTATACTCATCAACATACCAGCCTATGGCTTTAATAGCTTTTAGCCTGCCCGGTTCATTCTCTCCCCTGCCCTGTTCACGGATATTCAGAGCAATCCTGTGAGCCTGCTCTTTTGTGCCAAGTATATTTACGTTATATGCTATCAGGAAAAATCTTGCGCCTGTTACAGTTGCCCCTGATTTTGGGATAAATTCCTGCGGACCGTAATCAGGTTTCCATTCAGGTTTATAAATTCTGTCTTTAATCGCTTCGTACTCGCCATGCCTAATTTGCTTAAGGGATTTTCTATCGGGATTTGCAGATGCTTCTTCATACAGATAAACCGGTACGCCAAGCTCTTCGCCAACACGCTTACCGAATTTCTTTGCGCACTCAACGCAATCCTCGGTTGTAACACCTGCAACCGGTACAAACGGGCAAACATCAACGGCGCCCATCCTTGGATGCGCGCCCGAATGTTTTGACATATCAATCAAACTATATGCAGTCTTTGCGAATTGGAAAGCAGCTTCAACCACAGAATCAGGGTCACCCACAAAAGTAAATACCGTACGGTTGGTTGATTTCCCCGGGTCGACATCTAACAGCGTAACACCTTCTACTGCTCTTACTGCGTCAGCGCAGGCATTAATAACTTTTTCATCTCTTCCTTCGGATATATTAGGAACACATTCAACTATTTTTCTCATAATATGTTATTTGTAAACTTTAATTATCTGTTTAAAAAATATTTCTTAAAATCCTCAATTTCATTTAATTCTTCTTCAACATATTTACTAAAAAGTTTTTCACCCACTGAATCTTTCAATGCAGATATACCCACATCTATCAGTCTTAAGCCGTTTTGAGTCAGCAGAACATTATCGTATAGCATCCCTTCAAGTTCCTCCGGTCTTCTAATATCTCTATGTACAAATCCAGCTGAATGAAGCATTTTGATCTCATCAACAAATACATCAAACCAGAGTTCACGCTTACATACTTCATATGCGCGGAAATCCATAGGGAATAATCGTTCCATCACAAGCATTTCATTTCCTGTTTCGCCATCAAGATCAAGCCGTAAGAATTTTACAACAAGCCCATTTACTTTATTGGCAAACTTCATTTTTTCAGCCTCAGAACCGATATCACTTCTGGTGTCACCGGTATAAAGTTTACCCGCTTCAGTTTCGGTAATTGCTATGACAGTGTTATTTGCTCCGCTTGAAAGTGTTTTTGGGTATTTTTTAACCATGAATATTTATTCTGTTTACACAAAGTTAACATTTATTATTGAATGTTTAAATGTAAGGGAATATCACATTTAAACTATAGAATACTTGATTATGCTGAATAGTAATTACATCAGTTTGTTGAATGTATTTTCAATATTTTACCCTTTTTAATCACTTTTTCAGCCTGGTTAACGCCAAAGTGATAAATAATATCTTTATAATTGGGTGTATCAAAAATTACCATATCAGCCTGTTTGCCTGTTTCAATACTCCCTGCATTGTGCGAAACACCAAGCGCAGCGGCTGCATTTATTGTTACAGCGTTGATGGTTTCTTCTATGTTCATTTTCAATAACTGAACCGCCAGGCTCATTACAAGCTGAATATTTTCGCTCATCGCGCTCCCAGGATTAAAGTCAGTTGCAAGCGCAATCGGAATATTACTTGCTATCATTTTCCTTGCAGGCGCGTATGGAATATCAAGAAAATATGAAACCGAAGGCAATACACATGCAATAGTACCTGAATTTACAAGAGCTTTAATATCCGAAGGCTTCATCACTTCGAGATGGTCAACAGAAATTGCGCCGCATGATATGGCTGCTTCAATTCCTCCAATGGAATAGAACTGATTTGTATGAAGCTTGGGAACGAGTCCGAATTTAATTCCCTGCATGAATATTTTTTTAGTATCACCCACAGAAAAATAATTCTTTTCGCAGAATGCATCTATGAATGTAGCTAAATCACGTTTTGCAATTTGAGGAATCATCTCATAAAGAATTTCTTCCAGATATTCCACTTTTGTTTTATCTTTAGGGTAAGCATGCGCGCCAAGAAAAGTTGCATAAACATCAATTGGCATTTCATGGTTAAGCTCATTTATCACTTCAAGCATTTTAAGTTCAGCGGCAGTATTAAGTCCGTAGCCTGATTTAGCCTCAATTGTAGTTACTCCAAAGCTGATTGATGAGTTTATTCTCTTGCGGGCAAGTTCTTTCAATTCTTTCTTTGCTGCTTTTCGTGTTGCTTTGACTGTGCTTATTATTCCGCCGCCTGCTTTTGCAATTTCTTCATACGTTCTGCCCTTTATACGCATCGAAAATTCATCAGCTCGGCTGCCTGCAAAAACAAGGTGTGTGTGTGAATCAATAAATCCGGGTAACACACATTTTCCTCTCCCGTCTATTTTTCGCAGATCTTTCCTCTTAATGCTCTTTGGAAGGGTCTTCCCTATCCATTTTATTCTACCGCCATCGGAGTATACACTGGTATTCTTAAGCAATCCAATTTCTGACTGGTATTTTCCGGCTTTAAATTTTCTGCCCCTTGTATGACAGGTTACAACCTGTGACGCGTTTTCTATAAGTAAGCTCATATAATAAAGTATGGTTTTACAAATATAGTTTAAGAAAGAATTAAATAATAAACTCATAATTTGCTTATGTGAGAGACCATATACTGACATATATAGAATAATAACAGCAAATTATTACGTTTAAATGATAGTTTACTATGATTATATTTCGATATGACACCAAACAGGGTCCGGCAAGTTATACAAACCCGGATCACACCACCGAAAGCCCCGCAAAATATTATCGCCAGAAGTGGTATTGTAAAGCTATTATCCTCATCCCGGGGGAAAAAACTCCTGTTAGTAACAGCTCCGGCAGGTTATGGGAAAACTACTCTAGTTAATGAATTTATTAACAGCTCCGGCAAAACCACTGCATGGGTGCATGTCACTCCTGATATTAAGAACATATTTAACCTGCTTACTTATTTAACAAGCTCCTTAAACAGAATAAACGAACAGTTTGGTGATGTAATATTTGAAACCATACAGTTAATAGAAAATGATACTGAAAAAATAAATGATATTGACTCCGCTCTTAGTGAATTAGCGGGCTTGATAATAAATGAATTGCTGATGAAATTCAGCGAAGAGATACTGATAGTAATTGATGACCTTCATGAACTGCATAATGAAAAAAATGTTGACCATTTCCTTAACCTGTTGATAAGTGACCTTCCTGATAATATTCAAATAGTAATAATTTCAAGGGAGCTTCCCGGGCTTAACCTTACTCACTTAAGAGCAAAGAGACTGCTATGCGAGGTAACACAAAAGGAACTTGTGTTTACAAAAGATGAAATTACATCGCTTGCCATGAGGATATACTCAAAGCCCCTATCAGATAAGGAGCTTGTCTACCTGCAATCTTCTGTAGGAGGCTGGATAACAGGCATTCATTTGGTAATGCAATCACTTGAAGAAAATACCGATGAACAATTAAGCTCTATCCCCGCGAATTTATTTGATTACTTCGCAGAAGAAATATTCAGTAAGCTAAGTGAAGAACTGCGGGATTTTCTTCTTAAGACATCTCATCTGGAAAATTTTGACTCCGGTATTTGTAATTTCATTCTAGGGGCAGATAACAGCGCTGAGCTGCTTGGATATTTACTGGGAAAGAATATTTTTCTTGAATCCAAACATTTTATTTCACCTGATGGCGCGACAGTTATTATTTATGATTATGTCCAGCTATTCAGAACATTCCTTTTATCAAAATCAAAAGAGATATTAGCTGATGATATTCAGAAAAATATATTATACAAAACAAGCATTTATTATAATACAAACTCTAACCCGGAAAGAGCGATTGATTATGCCATCTTATCAGGTAAACAGGAATATTCCGAAAAACTATTGATTGAAAACTTTGATGAATTTTTCCTTAATGTCAGATTTGAAAAGCTCTGGAGCTGGACGGATTCATTTAATGAAAGCAGCCTGGTAAATTTAAAGAACATTATTTATTACAAAGGGGTTCTGTGCAAATATTTCCTTGGGGAGCTTGATAGGGCAATTGAATATTTGAATAGGGCAATTGAAATATCCCGAAGTGAAAATGATGAAGATTTTACAATAACCGCCCTGATAATGAAGCTTGAAATAATGCTGAACCAGGCTAAAATATCTGAGGCACTTGAAACATTATTGGAACTTGAAAATATCAAGACATCTGATATCAATAGAGCGAAAATTTTTTATTTCCTTGGTAATATATATTTCCAGAATAACGATCTTGAAAAGTCACTTGAATATTCAAATAAAGCGCTGGAATTATGTGGAAAAAATGAAAAATACGCAATAATTGAGGATATATATAATTTACTTGGAAACATTAACATAGTCAGAGGAGAGTTTGTACACTCAACCCACTATTATGAATTGCTGTTAAGTATGACCCGCAGCCTGCAAAAAAAGCTTTTGGCTCAGGGAAATCTTGCGATATTATACTCCCGTTCAGGTAAATTTGGTAAAGCAAGAGAGTATTATAATGAAACCTTAAAGCTTTTTCGTTTTTTCAGCTCACCTGTATTTGAAGTTGTTGTTAAAATGACGGAATACACTCTTAGTTATGAAACAGGAGATTACACGCCGGCTATGGCAATTGCAGCAGAGATAAACAAATTATCTTTAAAATTGAAAAACAGCCAGTATATTTATTTAAGCTTCCGGTTTTTGGGTGAGTGCAGTTATTACCTTGGTAACTTTGAAAGCTCGGTCAAATATCATGAGCTTGCCAAAAAATATATAAACAGCTCATCTGAAAACGATATTATCCTT
Organism: Ignavibacteria bacterium; assembly: GCA_031430615.1. Taxonomy (GTDB): domain Bacteria; phylum Bacteroidota; class Ignavibacteria; order Tepidaquicellales; family OLB5; genus OLB5. The sequence goes on from JANPBV010000034.1 coordinate 17,941, forward strand.
AATTTATTATTAACTTCTATAAGTAAAATCAATACATCTCCGCCACGAGAATCAGAAAAAGATTTAATAAAAGCATATGACTTCCTTACTTCAGTAGACTCAAATTACGACAGATCAATTGCAGGATTCTACCTTGCTAAATACTACCAAATGACCGGCAACCCTGATACAAGTAATCAATATCTGGAAATAGTTTTCAATCTTTCAAAAGAGAAAGGATACTTTTCTTTTTTGCTTCGTGAGTATATAAACTCTGAGGTCATATTCGGCATTGCAGGTAATAAATATAAAGATACCTTCAGGGATTTTTTGACATCAGCATCTGAAATAGCAGGGCTTAGCTGGATAAGCGATAATTACAAAGTATTTTTATTGAAATTCATAGAAAGCAAGTATGATCTTAAAATGCTTGCATTTGGCGGATTGAAATTTTACTTTAAAGGAGAGGAAATACCTGAGAAAAAATGGGTGAGAAAAAAAAGAAAACTGCTCTTATGTTATTTATTACTGGCAAATAATCAAACAATTTCAAAAGATAAAATTGTAGATGTGTTTTTTGGAGATACGCCAATTGATAGCATTGATAATACTTTTCACCAGGCAGTTAGTAATTTAAGAACAGCATTAAGGGTTAGGCCTCCGGCTGAGAGGAAAGAAAAAGTAAAATCAACCGAGCCTGATTATATTGTTTATGAAGACAAGACATTAAGATTGAACCGGACGTGCAGTTATTACTCTGACCTTGAAGATTTTGATAATTTAATAAAGAGATCCGTTGCCACAGAAAACCCTGAGCAGACTATTGAATACTTGATGAATGCTTCAGCGCTATATTCAGGAGAAGCGCTGGAAGGATATTACGAAGATTGGTGTGAGGGTATCCGTGAGGAATATAAAAGCAAATTCATTAAATGTTCCGAAAAACTTCTTGAACTCTTAACCGTTCAAAACCGCTTTGATGAAATTATTGAATATGCTGAAAAATTGAATCATACGGATAAGCTGAATATTGCTTCTATTAAAGCAATGGTCAAAGCAAATATTGAGCTTGGTAAAAAAACTATTGCCAGAGCAAAATTTGAGAAATTTATTGCCCTATATGAAGAAGAAATAGGCGAAAATCCGCCTAAAATGCTATTAAAAGATATTGAAAGTATGTTAGTTATATAGTTAAATGATGTACCCTGTTTATTAAGTCGTTATCGATTCAAAACAATCCCTTGATTAAAATTTCAACAAATTATGCTAAAAATCATCAAATTTCCTCCTTTTTTACTGATAAGGTTTCCGATAAGGTATCAGTAAGGTTTAAGATTAAATTTGTAACAATAAAAACATTTAATCAACTAAACAGAATTATCAACTAAACATTCCGAGGAGGAATAAAAAAATGAAAAACTCAAAAAAAATCAACTTCAAATCAGTATTTTTCGCAGTATTACTTTCATTAGCAGCAATATTTTCAGCATGCAGCGATCAAAATCCGCTTGCGCCATCAACAGAAGAATTTGGAACAATTTCAGATCTTCCACCAGCTTCTATTTTTATCGAACCATATTGGGAAGGCAATGTGCTTGTCTTTAGGTTAAGAAATAATTCACAAGATACAATCGTAAATGATTTCCACGTTCAGTTTGATTCTACCGTAAAAATAATAGGTTGGATAACCATGCCGGGCTGGCAGATTGACCCCACAACCACTGATACTGCAAAGGGTAAAATAGGAGTTAAAAAAGGTCCGCAGGGACAGCCTATTACCCCAATGGGTGGAGTTGGAATACCTATTGGTGTACAGATAAAATTTACAGGTGTAACCAAGAAAAATCCAAGACAGTGGTGGGATTACACATGGCAGGCAACAAGAGACGGTATAGTAGTTAAATCAGGTCAGGATATTTTTCCTCCAAGATAGAACAGAACAGCTATCTTCTCTAAACTAAACCCCCCGTCCCGAGTACTCGGAACGGGGGGTTTTAATTATACACATACAATCAACTTTTTACCCCATTAAAAAAAATTAGGATTTTTTTTAACGTTTTTATGTTATACTTAGATAATACCTTGTATAATAAAACAAATTACTCTCTTTTTGTACTGACCCTGTTAATATTTTCTTAACGACTACCCATAACCACCTTTGCTTAGGTAGTTAAGATAAAAGTTTAGGAAAGTAAAACAAAACAGAATTGAAAAAAATATTACCTGCATACTTTTTGTACTTCAGTTTTTGTATTTTACTGTATTTACAATGAAAATTTAGTTCATTTCCGAGCACCTCAAAATTACTAAAAATACAAGAATAAATGGCTAAAACAGCCTGAAATCAAAGGAAATAAGAAATTTTTAAATTGATATTTCCGGAAAATAAGCAACTCAAGGCTAAAAAAGTATTTGCATGATACAGTTTTGACTGATATTTTAGAACAATAGGGAAGCGAGGTAAGCAGCTGCCCCCCACCCCCAACACAAGAATGATCTTTAGGCAATATGGAACATTTAAACTCAAAACTGAGAAACCAGTCAGGAACGAGCCAGGCGTACTGTATACAGACAATTAAGATAATATTTACATTATTCACAGCTCGTTGTAAATTGTAAATTGTTAACGCCTAACAGTCGCCTTGGGCGAACCTCGCCTCTGGCGGGCCAACTGTGGAGTGGGTAAGGCGATTTAGCTGTGGCAGCAATAATTTTGCTAGCGTGCTTTTTAGTGAAATTAGATTCTGCAGATAATGTTTTGGATATACAAAAATTTATATTAATTAAATAGAAAAATTATGTTTTCAGTTAAGAAAAATATTAGTATATTTAAACACACGCGTATAGAGGGTTTCTCCCAAATAAGGGAGATGCCCTTTTTTTGTTAAATTTAAGGGTATGAATTTGAATTTGATATTAAAATAAATAGAGTTTTATGAAAAAAACATTTTACATTATTTTCGTTTTTTCACTATTTCACAATTTCACCAACGCTCAGTGGGTACAGCAAACAAGCGGTGTTACAACCAGCCTGCTTGATATTGATTTTATAAATGAAAACACGGGCTGGGCATGCGGTGATAATGGGATAGTCTTAAAAACCACAAATGGCGGCATAAACTGGATACAGCAGAATACAGGTGTATTGAAAAGACTTGAAGG
>JANPBV010000035.1:0-1802 GCA_031430615.1 Ignavibacteria bacterium
GGAAAAATAGACAATTTTAAGCTTAACTCAGATCTTCATTATATAAAGGAAAAGATACTTGAATTCCCAAGGGAATATTTTTTGTACCGGGATTTTCAATCTAGGAATATTATGATTAAGAATAACGAGCCTTTTTTTATAGATTTTCAATCAGGCAGAAAAGGCGCATTCCTCTACGATATGGCTTCGTTGTTGTATGATGCTAAAGCTGATATTCCACAGCCTGTTAGAGAAGAATTGCTGGAATACTACTTAAGTAATATTTCAGGCTACGTAAAAGCTGACATTGAAAAAATGAGACATTATTTCTGGTATTTCGCAATTGTCAGGATATTACAAGCAATGGGCGCTTATGGTTTTTTAGGGATAGTAAAAGGAAAAAGAAAATTCCTTGAAAGTATCCCATACGCTTTAAGGAACATTAATTTTATTCTCGAGAGTAGAATAAATAAAGATGAACTTTTATATTTAAAAAATATATTTAATGAATTGTTAAAGGAAAGTATAACGGATAATGAAAAAGCATAATATCAGAGGATTAAATGTAATTGAAAATGGTGAAGATAACCAGCAGGCTATTATTTTTATTCACGCGTTCCCATTATGCAATAGAATGTGGGATAAGCAGGTTGAAGCTTTGCAGGATAAATTCCGCGTAATTGTATATGATATCAGAAGTTTTGGATACAGCGAATTAGGTGACGGTCATTTTACCATGGATTCACATGTGAGCGACCTTATTTCCATCATAGACAGCCTGAAACTTGAAAAACCTGTTGTATGCGGACTTTCAATGGGAGGTTATATAACTTTAAGAGCGCTTGAGCTTTACCAAAGCAAATTCAAAGGTGCCATACTAGCTGATACAAAAGCGGAAGCAGATAACACACCTACAAAACTTGCGCGTGCTGACCAGATGAAAATGGTAAAGAACGGCCAGCGTGAACAGTTTGCGGGAAATTTCATTAAAGCTGCATTGAACGAAACAAATTATGCTGAGAAAACAGAACTTATTGATTTTTTGAAAGAAATGATAAGCTGGCAGAAGAACGAAGCCATTACAGGCGCATTATTAACAATGGCAGCAAGAACAGATACCACGGAATCACTTGAAAGATTCGATCTGAAGATACTTATTATCGCAGGGAAAGATGATAAACTTACCCCACCCGAATTTTCTAAAATAATTTACGGTAAGACGAAAAATTCTGACATGAAGTTAATTTCAAATGCGGGACATTTATCAAATATGGAAAATCCTGAAGAATTTAATACGGCAATATTAGAATTTATGAAGAGCTATGAAAAGCATGGTAAATAACAACCTTAAAGAATAAATTTTATTCTCTTTGTACCTGAATTCAACTTCATAGCAATTTCATTTATTAGTTTCAATAGAGATTGCATCCATTATATACACAATTGCCAGAAAAGATAATACCTCAACAATATTAACTTACGATAACTTTTTAGTTACTTCCCATAACATAATTTCTGTCATCTTAGAAATATCGTATTCCTGTCTCCAGCCCCAGTCCTCTAGCGCATGGGAATCATTAATGCTCTCAGGCCAGGATTCAGCTATCTGCTGGCGAAAATCTGGCTTATAAGAAATGGTAAATTCTTCAATGTGATTTTTAATCTCATTCGCAAGTTCCCCTGGACTGAAACTGATACCGCTTAAATTATAACTTGATCTGATCTTTACTTTATCCTGCTGCGCTTCCATTAAGTCGATTGTTCCCCTGATTGCATCCGGCATAAACATCATTGGTAATTTGGTATTTTCAGATAAGAAACAT
>JANPBV010000036.1:0-3984 GCA_031430615.1 Ignavibacteria bacterium
ACTCGAGAGAGCTTGATACTATATTAAGGAACACCCTGGCAACCAGGCTTGACGCAAATCATATTAAGCTGAAAAATGTAACATTAAACCTTTCCCAGCGTGGAAAACTATTTGAGTCAGATGGCATTGATAAACTGGATAAAAAACTGCAGCTTTGCGTAGCCAAATTCAAATCAGCAGCCCGCGGTTACAGCGGCGCTTTTGATGTAGTAAAGGTAAAAGAAGATAAGCTTAACCAGCTTTACCAGTTTGACGCGAACCTGCTGAATAATGTTGATACTATTGCAGCCGCCTGTTCGGATATGGATAACAATTCAAAAGCTAATGTTGATATTAAAGCAGATATGGATAAAGCGGGATCATTGATGGATGAACTGGTAAAACAGTTTGAAGAAAGAGAAAATATACTTAATACTGTATAAAACTTTTTTTCTAAATAAATGAATTTTCTAAAAAGGTATTGCCATCCATATTTGGAAGTAATACCTTTTTTTTATTGATTACAGCATTTTTTTGTATTTAAAAATGAAATTTAAAAGAATTTCCTTTAAATGCGGTAAATTTTATTATATATTTGTTTTTAAAGGTTAAACCCTGAATTATCATTTGTTTTGAAATTCATTATTAATACTTGACCAGAATAATTAAAAATATATCCGGACGAATAAAATCTTCGCAGTATTTTATTGAGAATTCAAGACCTGTGGATTCTATCCTGATATTATTATTTTTAGCTTTTTTTATAGTTGGAGCAGATCTTAGTAAAGAGCTTGCAAAGGGTGAGTTTGTGTTTTTTGCATGCATACTTACAGAAACCCAAACAATTGATAGTTTCACTATCTTTGATCTATTGATATTTGATCCTCCGGTAATTGGTGTTATCGGTGAAATTAATTTTATTCCTCCAGTGGGTGAGGTCGCAGAACTCTACCGTGGAAGAGCGCCTCCTATTATTCCTTTATACATATAACAACTTAGTTCCATTTGCGGCTGATATATTTTTTCGATTTTACATTATTGAATACAGGGATGTTGCAATTTATATGAATGACATCCTCCGTTTATTCGTGTAGATTCATCATAACTATATTTGAATAATTGTAAGTATTTTGATGTAATATTAGGCTGTAATATTTTCATTTGTGATTAGATGAAGGCATGTATTGACCGGATTATGTTTTAAAAGCATAATAGATAAAGATGCGCACTGCCTTCAAGATTTTTTTCAATGATAACATTAAATAACTAATAATAGGAGCATATAATGTTCAAGAGTTATAGGTTTCTTGCTTTATTAGTACTTGGTTTAATTATGAGCATTAATATTTATGCTCAGGATGACTTATCAGATACATCTGAATACAAGACAGATGAGATTGTGATAACAGGTACCAGATTGGAGCAAAAAATCATAGATATTCCATACCCGGTATTAAGGATAAATCAAAACAGCTGGATAACCAGCCGTAAGATAGGTGTTCAGGATGTACTGTTAACGGTACCGGGTTTATTCCTTCAGCCCAGATATGGGAATCATGACACAAGAATAACAATTAGAGGATACGGCAGCCGTTCAAACACCGGTATCAGGGGTGTTAGAATTCTATTAGATGGTATTGCTGAATCAGAACCTGATGGCCAGACGAGGATCGAGGCTATCGATTTTGACGCAATCGGCAGAATAGAAGTAGTAAGAGGATACTCATCATCATTGTACGCAAATGCGCCGGGAGGTGTTATCAATTTTATGACTGATAAATTCTTTCCGGTTTCATTTTTACAACTCAACAATGAATTTGGTTCATATGACCTGAGGAAAAACGGCTTTAAGCTTGGCGTTAACAGCAAAAATTCCAGGTTCATGGCTTCCTATAGTTATCAGAATTATAAAGGCTACCGCCAGCATAGCCAGGAATACCAGCACAGGCTGAACAGTTTGTTAGAGGTTGATTTTACTCAACAATCCAAACTTTCTGTATATGGTTATTATGTTAATGGATTGATAAAGTTACCGGGCTCATTAACTTTAACACAGTATAATGAAAACGATACATTGGCTAATTCACGTACCTTAAGCCGGGATGAAAAAAGAATAACCAAGAAAGGCAGGGTAGGCGTTACATTACTGAGCAGTATAGAAAAAGGTAATATGAAGCATACCCTGGAAGCAACTACTTACGGTACCGTAAAAACATTCGATAGAACCGCAAGAACTTACAGGATATTTACGAGATATGGTATTGGCGGAACTTTCAGGTATGTTAATAAATACACCTTTGGCGGTAAAGTAAAATCAAAACAAAGGAGTAATGAATTTACTGTAGGGACTGACCTTTTTTACCAGGAAGGTCCAATACGTGAATTTGATAATGTTAACGGTCAGAAAGGAGATGATTTAATAGGATTAAATAATGAAGCTATTTCAAATGTTGGGGCGTACGCTTTGAACCAGATAGATATCATTCCGCAAAAACTTTCTTTTTTAGTAAGCGGAAGATATGACAGGGTTATCTATAATTTCCAGGATGAGTTAGCCGGGTTCAGAGATACATCAAGGATATTTGTAGCTTTCACTCCAAAAGCCGCATTAAACTATAAACTTACACCGCATATAGCGTTATATTCATCTTTCGGCTTTGGATTTGATTCACCTGCCGGAAACGAATTAGACAACTTTATTTTTACATCAGATGGCGGATTACATACGATCAATCCTGATCTTAAAGCGCAGAAATCAACCAGTTTCGAGGTTGGTATAAAAGGCGAAGTATTAGGATTGAAAAAGAAATACTTCATGAATACATTTTTTGAAGTTGCTTTCTATAACACAAAGATAGAAGATGTAATTGTTCCATTTGTAGTAGATGGCGATGTATTTTTCAGAAATGCCGCAGTTTCGAAAAGAACCGGACTTGAGGTTGGTATAAGCTCTGAATTAATAAAAGGCTTAACTTTGAAGGGTGCTTTTACTTACCAAAACTTCAAATATGATTCATACCTTGCCGGAAGCATAGATGGCTCAGGTAACATAACAAATGAAGATTACAGCGGAAATGTTGAAGCATCAAATCCTGATAAGTTTTTCTCCGGTGAGCTGATGTACCAGCACACAGTTGCTAAAAAATATACACTGTATGCAAAAACTAACTTTCAGTATGTAGGCAGTATGTTTGTTAATGACGCTAATACCGATAGCCTTAAAACAGCTGCTTATACACTAATTAACGGGCAGATAGGTATTGACTGCAATTTTGATAAATTAAGACTGGTTGCTTATGGCGGTCTGAACAATATTGCGGATAAAAAATATGTAGCTTTTATTAATATTAACTCAGATAGAAGCGAATATTATGAATCAGGTCCGGGAAGAAACTTTTTTGGCGGGCTGACAATTGCTTATATGTTAAGATAATTAGAATTTAATTAATTTTAGAAGGCAGGAATGCATTATTATTACTGATAATGAGTAATTTGCATATGTACAGCCTTCCTTCTTTAATATATTTTAGAATAAAAAATAGTTATTTATTTACGGGAATTATAAACTTTATTTTTCAATTATAACTTATAATAATAAAGTATATATTCTCAAAATTTATATATGATATGAAAACAATTTTAAAGGTCTCACATATTGCGATTATTTTATTCAATTTTTTAGTCTCAGATAACTCATTGCAATCTCAATTTACAAATTTTATGCTGTACCCTTCAACATATAGCCAGATTGAGCCAACAATAGCCCGGCACCCTCTGAATCCTCAAATATTGTTTGCCAGCGCTTACACAATATTTCAGAATTCCAGAAGTGAAGGTGTATATATATCAACAAATGGCGGGTTAAACTGGACTGGAACTGATATCTGCAGCGGGATACCTGTTCAAAATCATGGCGGTGATCCGGGTACAGTTATTGATAAGAATGGAATATTTATTCTCACTCATTTAGGTAATGTACAAACAGGTATGTTTGCTAACTTTTCT
>JANPBV010000037.1:0-18045 GCA_031430615.1 Ignavibacteria bacterium
TTTACCATATCATTTATGAATCCCGTTATATCTATTGTGTAGTTCTCAATTTGTGAAGTGCTTGCGGGAATGGAAACCTGATCCAGAGTAACAACTGACGGTTGATTACTCCATGTAACACTGCTATCGCTCCAGTTTGAGGTAATCCTTTGGAGCAAACAGGCATTCGAACCGTTGTTATTTCTGTGACCTGGTGAAGGTGAATGAAAGCAAGTAGGGTTATATGAAAGCAATAACTTCGCACTTGTTACCGTAGCGCTTGAGGGAATACTATCCAAATTAAATCTGAAAAGAGTTCTGCCTTTATACGGCATAGTGCAACTGGTATCTACACACCATGCAATACCTCCAAAATCAGGGTCATTCTTAAAATTTGTTGTAGCATAAAAATCTGTGATATACGCATCCTGCCCGGTTGATGTATCAAGCCTTATCCACAGATTTTCTACATTAGGTTTTAATATTCCAGCATCATCACATGAGAGGATACCCATTATTAATGCAGCAAACAGAAAAAAATATAATACAATTTCTTTTTTCATTGTTTCAATTAGAGTAAAACTAATAAAAAGTTAAAAAACTTATCGATAATTTTGTAAGTATATAAAATTAAGTTATATAAAGATACGGAAATATGCGGTTTATTTAAGAGTGGTTTACAACAAATTATTAGCACGTTTAAGAGATTGAACTATTACAGAATTTTTGGAATCCTCTTCCTGATAAGATTAATTTGTCCCCTGTGGTTGATCTCATCTTCAATGACATGAAACCACATAAAATAATTATTGGCAGGTTTGCTATCCCAGAGAGGCATTTCTTCATAGAGCCAATCGTCATTAACTGATCTAAGTTTATCCAGAACCTTATTCCGCTCGCTAATTAATAATTCAAGATAATAATTTATATTGTGGCCTTTGATAAGTTCTCTTGCAGGCTGGTCTAAATACGAAGCAGGCGCCCACTCTTTATCTTCTTCAGGAGTTAATTCCCGTTTTTCGAAACTTAATATCCGGTAAAAGAAATCAGTTGACGCAATATGCATAAGCAGCGCACCGATGGAATTCGCTTTTTCATCAAGAAGGTAATCTAATTGTGAGGGTGTTAAGTCTTTCACTGAATCAATCGTAACGCTTCTGGCATAATTCATCATGGATATAAGCCTTCCTATTTCCGGTGTATATCCTTCTATATCAGTTATGAGATATTCAGTATCATTATTCGGCATTTGATTCCTAATTGATAATTCCTAATTCTTAATTGTTAAAGTCCCATAGTATGCCAGACAGTTTTTAACTCTGTAAAGCTCTGTACCTGCTGGATGCTCTCGTTCTTATCATCGTTATAGTAATCTGCGGAAATTTTGTGAGCAGAATATATAAACCTCTTTACATTATTTGCGCATGCAGTCTGAACATCTTTTTTATAAGCCGGATCACTTTCTGCGTAATCAAAAGCATTTACATCCATATGTGAAGCAAGATAAGGAATGAGCTCTTTCTTCAATCCTGTTAGAATATTAATAACACCACCCGGTATATCACTAGTTGCGGAAATTTCAGAAAATGTAAGCGCGGGTAGTGGTGATTTTTCAGATGCAATTATTATGCATGAATTACCGCTTGTAATAACTGCGCATATTCTGGATATCAAAGCTAAGAATGGAAGTTCTTCGGGAAGTAATATTCCAACAACACCGGTCGGCTCAGCAATTGAAAAATTGAAATAACCGCTTTGAACTGAATTTACTGTACCGATTAACTGACCGTATTTATCAGCAAGCCCCGCGTACCATATTATTCTATCAATAGCTTTATTAACTTCTTTGATACTCTGTTGTTTAGAATATCCTGAGCCTGCAACAAGCTCATTTATAATCTGTTCTTTTCTTCCTTCAAGCATTTCCGCAAGCCTGTAGAGTATCTGCCCTCTTTCATACCCTGTCTTAGCCGACCAGGAATTATACCCGCTTCTTGCAGCTACAACGGCATTCCTGATATCTTTGCGTGAGCCTCTGGAAACATTACATATCTTCTCTTTTGTTTTGGGGTTGATGACAGAAATATACCGCTCGGATTCAGTTCTCGTAAACTTTCCGCCGATATAAATCTTATACATTTTGGGGACTTCAAGTCTTGTTGCCATATTATAATTTATTTAGATTTATAATTATAAATCTATTGAGATTTTTACCCACCTAGTTGATAATCGGGGTTAGAATAAACTTTATGTTAAATAATATCAGTGATAATCTGTTTTATCTGCGTTATCTGTGTTCTGCTTCTAATTTGCAAACTTTCTTATTTCAGAAAAAATAACTTTACCATGGTTGCCTGTGAATACGGGCTTTGTATTTTCTATTATCAAAACCTGCGGTGATTCATGCTCAACCCCGAAATCAATTGCGGCCTGTTTTGAAATATCTTTTTTACCGATCACATCCAGAATATAGGTCGGCATTTTCATCTCTCCTTCGTTCCATTCCCGCTCCAAAAGGCTTCTGACTATATAGCTTACACCACAGTTCACTGAGTATTTCAGTATCAATACCTTTTTGTTCCTTGATAACTCTTTTACTTCATTCAGCTTATCTATTGAATCTAAATTTATCCAGTTCATTTATACTAATGCATTTATATAAAAATAAAGGTCTAGTTATAAACTAACTAAACCCGGTTTGTTAATAATAGAAACAAAAATTAAAACGGGAGCTTGAAAAATATTGCTAAAACAGCAAATACTATAGCCACATAGAATACCAAAAATCCCAAGGCAAACCCTACGCTTGATCCCGTTGAGGGATAATTAACGCTATTATCGTTTTCCATAATATGTAATTTAACAATTATTTTCCAGAAATGTAATTCTTTAATTCCGTTATGCTTTGGTCAAAATCGAATGCATCGTAAACCTTAAAGAAATTTTTTGCATCACACACTTTTTTGTACGCATATTTAGCAATTTCAAGCTTGGTATCTTCAAATGTAAAATATCTCAAAAGATCCCTTACCTGATCTGCAGTGAAATAATTGTTATCAATAGCTGATTTGACAATTGCTGAATTGGATGATTCAAAGCTCCGGTTATTTACCGAGCCTTTTAAGTCATTGAAATCATCTTTCTTCATTACCTTATACCGGCATTCATCTGTTGTACTGTAATCATCTTTCACTTTTTTTGTGTTATCATCGCCGCATTTAAGTACAAATTCACCCATAGGTATAAGCCTGTTATATGCGTACTTTTTCTTCTTATAAATAACAAAAGCATTGTATTCATCTATTACGGCATACAGATCTGAACCTGAAGTAATCTTTATCTTATTATCAAAAATTACATCTCCCTGAGTATTTGGGTCAGAATTAAAGCGTGTTACCTTTAGGAAATGCTCACCGGCTGAAAGATTATCAAACTCAGCATAGTTACCGTAGCCTAATGAAGCATTATCCAGCGTTACCGAAAAATTACCATCATCCGATAATGAAAGCTGCAGGTATGAACTTTGCGAATAAGTTACCGCTGAAATTACAAATAATACTAAAAGTGAAATAAGGAATTTATTCCTCATCAATTATCATATCCTTTCTTTATATTTTATTTCTTTGAATTCAATTACAAATTTTGTTCCGTTTGAACCGTTTAAACTGTTCACTTCAATTATCCCATCAAGCTGTTTCACAAGTGTATCAATTAAGCGCATACCAAGTGAATCACTTTTATCAAGGTCAAACGCTTCGGGAATGCCAATTCCGTTATCAGAAATTTCCAATACTACGTTTTCATCTGATCTCCACAAATTTAACTCAATTTTTCCTGTGTATCCATCCGGGAATGCATGCTTAAGGATATTATTGATAAGCTCGTTTACAATCAGTCCGCAAGGAATTGCAGTATCTATCGACATTAAAATGTTTTCAGCATTTATTTTGAATTCAATCTTTGCTGAATTAACACTATAAGCCTGCAGTAAATGACTTACCAGGTCCCTTAAATAATTCCCAATATCAATTTGAGAAATATCCTTAGACTTATAGAGCTTCTCATGAATTAACGACATGGTTTCAACTCTTGACCTGCTCTTGTTGAAGATATCAAGATCCCTCGGGTCATATACAAATTTTGACTGTAATTTTAGAAGACTGACAATTATCTGGAGATTATTCTTAACCCTGTGATGTATTTCTTTAAGCAGCAGTTCTTTTTCTTTTAAAGATTTTATAGTAATCTCCTCAGCAAGCTTTCTTGCGGTAATATCAGCCGCTACACCCAGAACATGTGTTGTGCCATCTGCGCCTTTTAAAGGAACTTTAATAGTTTGGTACCATTTAATTTTACCGGTATTAGAATCAGTAACCTGCTCTTCAGAAATAAATTTTGAACTTCCCGAGGTAATTACTTCCCTATCGTCATTTATAAAGCGCTCAACTTCTTTTGTATTTTCGTTGAAATCAGCATCTGTTTTTCCTATTAGATTTTCTGAAGTTGTTCCATAATTATCGGAAACTGCTTTATTAACCAAAGTAAACCTGCCTTCCCAATCTTTAGCAAATACAAAGTTCGGGTCAGTATCAATAACAGTTCTCAGGAATTCTCTTTGCTGCTTGATAAGTTCTTCTGCTTTAACCCTTTCTGTAATATCCTGCAAAGTCCCAATTATGGATATCTTACCATTATATAGCATTTTTGAACCTTTTACTTCAACATCAATAGTAGTACCATCCTTTTTTATAGCTTTAAATGAATATTGTATGGTATTTACTTCATTATCTATTCTCTTCCTAATATTTTCAACAACCAGTGGTCTATGTTCCGGTGATACCATTTCCCACGCATTTACACCTGTCATCCCACCACTGCTATAACCGAATATTTCTTCATATTTAGGATTAACGTACACATACTTTTCATCCTGAAGAATGTATATTCCAACTAGAGCATTTTCTACAAGACTTCTGAATTTTTCCTCAGCATCAATTATATTTCTTTCAGCTTTTGCTCGCTCTTTAATTTCATCCTTTAGTTTCAGATTGGCGGCTTTTAATTCACTTGTCCTCATATCAACCAGTTCTTCAAGGTGCCCGCTGTATTTCTGAAGTTCCTGCTCCAGTAGCTTTCTTGTAGTAATATCAAATGCTGATCCGAGGATCTCTGTCACTGTACCTTCGTCATTTCTTGAAAATACAACTTCGTGGCTTCTAAACCACCTGTACTTACCGGCAGAGTTCAGTATCCTGTATTCAAAATTTAATATTTCATTATCCTTAGCCTCATAATATCTTGCAAAATTACTTTTTAATTTAGCGTAATCATCAGGATGAATATATTTTTCAAAAAATGACTGTCCCATATTGATTACATCATCTGAATCATATCCAAGAATTTCAGCTATTTTGTAATTAGAATATGATATTTTGGGACCTTTAAGGTCATAAATATATAATATACTAGGCAGGGAGTCAGCTATTCTTTTAATAAATTTCTGGTTACTTAAAATTTCTTTTTCTGATTTTCTTCTTTCAGAAATATTCCTGAATACCATTACAACACCAATCAAATCACCCTTATCATTAATTATAGGTGCGGCGCTGTCATCAATAGGGATTTCTTTATTATTTTTTGTTACCAGGATCGTATGGTCGTCAAGCGCAACAACTTTTCTGCTTCTAACAACATTTTGAACAGGGTCAGCTGCTTTTTCTCCTGTATCTTCATTGTAAATTTTAAAAATATGATCAAGTAATAAGCCATTTGCTTCTGAACTTTTCCAGCCCGTAAGGTCCTCTGCAATCTTATTCATAAAAAGAATTTCGCCTATCTTGCTGGTAACAATAACAGCATCACCTATACTTTCAAGTGTTGTTGCCAGCCAGTTACGGTTTTCTTCAAGTGTTCCTTCTGCTTCTTTTCGTTTATTTATATTCCTGTTTAAGAGTATGATAGCAATTATCAGCAATGCAAATGCTATCAGGTTACCCACAACAAGATTAGATAGAGTATAGTTAGAACTTTTTTCTGCTTCAAGAAGTCTTTTATTTAATATATCCTTCTCTTTGTTCTGGATTCTTTCAATAACAGCTTTTATCTTATCAACGGTAATTTTTCCTTTTTGCGTGAACTCTATTTGAGATTTATAATCTTTGCTTCTTTTTTCCTGGAATTCAATTGACTCTTCAAGCAGATCTTTTCTGTTATAAATTAATTTCTGTAAAGTATCTAAAGTCATTTTTTCAGAAGAATCACTGACAACTGAATTAAGCTGTCTGTATATTGAATCAATTGAATATAAAGCGGGATAATAATCCTTAAGGAACTCTTCATTACTGGTGATTAGATATCCCCTGCGGTTTGTTTCAGCTTCAATCAGGTTAGAATATAACGTTTCGGAAATTTGTATTACAGTAAGAGATTTAGTTATTACAGTTTCATCTTCAAAATGAAAACGGATATTAAAATAAATAACTACATTAACAGAAATAAGAATTATTAGCGCAATTATAAAGCCTAAATTAATATATTTCTTTTCGAGTAATCGTTTCAATTTAAATGTCTTAATTTCAAAATTTAACCTTAATTAACATATAAAACGATATAATTAAATATCTTATAATTATATTATTATGCAATTAGATTATTTAAAGTTAAATATAAAAAAACTTATGGCAAATAATGAAAAACCGGAATTTTATTTTAAAATTCCGGTTTTTCATTAAAATTTGTGTTTTTTAGCTTTTAAAAAATAATTATCTGGATTTTGCATCAATATAAAGGGGTTGAAGTTTTTCAGTCAGTTTTGGATTAAATCTCATAGCTGCCTCAAAATCAGCAGCGGCAAGCTTGTAAAAACCCAGGTTGTAATAACATATTCCCCTGTTCTCAAATACATCGCTGTATTTTGGATTGATCTTCAATGCTTTAACATAATAATTTAATGCATTCTGGTATTCATCTTTAGAATAATAAACATTTCCAAGATTAAATATTGCAAGTGTATCCTCAGGATTGAATGCTACAGCTTTTTTTAGATCCGGTTCTGCGTATTCAGGCTGCTGTCTGTTTAAATAAATTATCCCGCGGTAAGAATATGCTTCACCTTTTTGTTCATCAAGCGAAATTACTTTCGAAAAATCATTAAATGCTGCGGTATCCTGTCCCATGGAATAAAATATTTTCCCGCGCTCAAAGTAAGAATCTGTATCATTTGCATTAAGTTTAATTGCAAAATCAAAATCTTTGAACGCATTATCCCTATCATTTAACTTAAGATAAATTAATCCTCTTTCAGTATAAATTAAATTAGGCATTAAACCTGTGCCTTTTGCATTTATCGCTTTTGTATAATTCTCAATTGCTTTTGTGAAGTTACCGTTACCGCTATAAACAGTTGCAAGCCCATAATATGCTAATCCATAATTTGGATCAATTTTTAAAGCTTTATTAAGATTCTTAATTGTATTTACAGAATCTTTCAAACCATTATAAGCCATACCTAACTGGTAATAATACTTAAGGTTTACAGAATCAAGCTTAATTGCTTTTTCATAACTGGTAATAGCATCGCTGTAATTACCAGCTCTCATATCAATTTCACCCAACGCAAAATTAACTTCAGGATAATCAGGGTCAAGACTTAATGCTATTAGATAATTTTCTTTTGCATTCTTATATTCTTCATTTAAAATATAAAGATTTCCAAGCTCAAGATACGCTTCAAGATATTTCTTATCTATTTCAATTGCCTTAGTAAAATAATCAATGGCAGTAAGATAATTCTTGTTTCCTTTTAATATTATACCCATCCTGAAAAACATTACTTCATTTTTCTGGTAGCCCATATTATATGCAGTGGAATAATCTGTCAGGGCTTTATCATATTTTTTCAGCTCATAATATGCATTACCACGCTGATAGTAACCCTCATCGTGCCCGGTTGCAATTCTGAGGTATGAAGTAAAAAGATCTACGGCTTTTTCAAACTCTTCTGCATCAATTGCATCCATTGCCTCTGAAAATGATACGCGGGTAGAATCTAAAGAGTATGAAAGTTTTGCTGATACGACTAATAGTAATGCTAATAAAAGAAATTTAATTCTCATTCTCAATATTTATTTTTTAGATATTTAAATATTCCTTTAATCCCTGAATGCCGCCTTCTCTTCCAAAACCACTTTCTTTATAGCCGCCAAATGGGGATGCAGGATTAAACCGGTTAAATGTATTTGACCATATAACGCCTGCCTTTAATTCACTCACCATTTTAAATATCTTTGAACCCTTATCTGTCCATATACCGGCTGAGAGTCCGAACTGCGTATTGTTTGATTTTTCTATTGCTTCCTTAGGTGTTCTGAATGTTAACACTGAAAGCACCGGTCCGAATATTTCTTCCTGCGCAATCCTGTTTGACTGCGCTACATTAGTAAAAAATGTGGGCTTAAAAAAATATCCCTTCTCAGGAAGTTTACAGTCAGGCTGATAGATATTGCATCCTTCATTAATTCCTGACTCAACAAGCTCCGTTATTTTTTTAAGCTGCATCTTAGAATTAATTGCGCCAACATCTGTATTCTTATCCATCGGATCTCCTACTCTTAAACTCTTAAGCCTGTGTTTAAGTTTCCTGATCACAAGGTTTTTTACGCTTTCCTGTACAAATAATCTTGAACCTGCGCAGCATACATGACCCTGGTTAAAATAAATTCCGTTTACTATACCTTCAACCGCCTGATCGATTGGAGCATCTTCAAAAATTATATTCGCTGCTTTCCCGCCAAGCTCAAGTGTAATTTTTTTATCAGTTCCTGCAATTGAACGCATTATCAGTTTACCAACATCAGTTGAGCCTGTAAAAGCAATCTTTTTTACTTTTGGGTGATTTACAATCGCAGCCCCTGTATCACCAGCTCCGCTAATGATATTCACTACTCCATCAGGCAGACCTGCTTCCTGGATAACTTCAGCAAGTTTGTATAAAGTGAGTGGTGTTGTTTCAGCGGATTTAATTACAACAGTATTACCGCATGCTAATGCCGGGGCAATTTTCCACGCAGCCATTAACAACGGAAAATTCCATGGAATTATCTGACCAACAACTCCTACAGGTGAAAATAAACTGTTTGGGAAAGCATATTTTAGCTTATCAGCCCAGCCTGCATAGTAAAAGAAATGAGCTATAGCCAATGGAATATCAACAGATTTTGACTCCCTGATAGGTTTTCCGCCATCCATAGTTTCAATGACAGCAAACTCTCTGGCTTTTTCCTGCATTATTCTTGCAATCCGGAATATGTATTTAGCTCTTTCCTTAGCAGGTAATTTGCTCCATACATTCTTATAAGCTTTTTCAGC
Organism: Ignavibacteria bacterium; assembly: GCA_031430615.1. GTDB lineage: Bacteria > Bacteroidota > Ignavibacteria > Tepidaquicellales > OLB5 > OLB5. Next base: position 9,346 of record JANPBV010000037.1, read on the forward strand.
TGCAAGTACAGCCTTATTTACATCATCTTTGGAGGCGCTGGCAACTTCAGAAATTTTTTCTTCTGTTGCAGGATTAACAGTAGCAAAATATTTCTTTGCCCTTTGCCACTTTCCGTTTATGAAAAGGTCATACCTATCTTTTATCACGATATGATCCTTTGCTTCTGTTGATTTTGCGTATTCCCAAACAATATTTTTAGTATTGCCGGGACTCTTAGCATTACCGTTAGCTGAATGAACCCTGGAAACAGGAACACTCTTTTCCCTGAATGTCATTTTATATTAAATTAAAATTTATCCGCAAAATTAAAATGGTTCCGCAGATGAACCTTCGCCGCCTGCAGGCGCGCCATCTCCGCAGCTTTCACCGTTGGTTTCAATGAATTTCTTTATAGCATCAAGATTTTCAATTATCATCTTAGCTTTACTTAAGCCAAATGAAAATGTAAATTTTGAACCCGGGTTCAGGCAAATAAGTTTGTTACCTTTGTATTCTGATATTTCTGGCATAATATTATTATGTTAAGTTATTAAAATTCTGAATATATATAATTTTTTTCGTCTTTTATCCATGAATATGTATCCGAGGCTGTACTTTTATAATTTTTAAGCGCTTTTACTTTATCCTCACACTTGTAATTTTTGTTAAAGAACTCTTCAGCTAAATAATCTTCACCTGATAATTTATATCTGATAAAAACATTTTCAAAAAAAACTGAATAGATATTATCTTCGCATGTCTCTTTTCCTTTATAATAATCTTTAAGGTCATATTCTATCGAAGCAATATCAGGTCTCAGTTTTGTTTTATTCTTTTCATCCGGCTTCCAGTAAACAAGTTTTCCGTTCCTATATTCCAAATACCAGAAGTACCATAACCCCATAACTGATGGTGACATTCTTGCATTTACTAAAATCTTAGGAGTAACTCCTGATGTTGTATCTACATCACCATTTTGCGCCATGAATAACGGTTTCACATCCTTGTTAACATCAAAGATATACAACATGTTAAAAACATATGGCGATGCGCCTTCGCTTAAAGATAATAATAATTCTTTGCTGCCATCACCATTCAAATCTATAAACCTGTGTTCGATATATGATGAAAATGAACTATCCATTCTGTACACATCAACACCTTTTTTACGAACAGTTACATTACCCGTGAAATAATTTGATACATTACTTGTAACTTCAATATCAAGATCGTAGTATTTTATATTTGTTTTTACAATACTATCCGTTTGTGAATACACAGTTGATATTGAGAAAACATTAATAACCGATAATATGAATATTAATACTTTAATCATTTGAGAAATAATCTATTGATTGATAAATACCTGTAAGTTCTTTCTTATACTGCATTAAAAGGTCATTAAGCAAAGTTGAAGCCCCAAGTCTGAAAAGATTTGGAGTCAGCCATACATCACCCAAGGTTTCTTTCACCAAACAAAGGTATGAAATAGCGTCTTTTGTTGTTCTGATGCCACCGGCCGGTTTCATTCCAATGATAATACCTGTTTCGTTATAGAAATCCCTTATGGCCTCAAGCATAACTAGAGTTACAGGCAGTGTTGCTGCAGGCTGAACCTTACCTGTTGAAGTTTTAATGAAATCAGCTCCCGCAAGCATCGCAATAATGCTTGCTTTGCGCACGTTATCAAATGTTTCAAGCTCTCCCGTTTCGAGTATAACTTTTAAATAAACATCACCGCAAACCTCTTTAATAGCTTTTACTTCATCATATGTATATTGGTAATTACCTTCTAAGAACTCTCCCCTCGAAATAACCATATCAACCTCATCAGCGCCCATTTGCACAACTTTTCTTACTTCTTCAACCTTAAACTTCATCGGTGATTGCCCACTTGGGAAAGATGTAGCAACCGAGGCAACATTTACTCCGCTTCCGGCAAGTGCTGCTTTGGCTGTTTTTATCAGGTTAGGATATACGCATACAGCGGCTACATGAGGTATCTCATCACTTCCATCAAGCGGTCTGATAGCCTTTTGGCACATAGCATATACTTTTCCATCTGAATCTTTTCCTTCAAGGGTTGTGAGATCTATCATTGATACAGCCATTTTTATCGCAAGAACTTTACTATCTTTTTTAATGCTTCTTCCCGCAATAGAGGCTGCTCTCTCTTTTGCGCCGGTTTCATCAACAGGCAGATGAAATGATTCCAGGCTTTTTAATGCTGAATTGATGTTCATATTTTGGCTAATTTAGCTATATATTTCTTTAATTAAAACGAAATTACATAATATAAATTCACTATTTTATGGATTAAATTTAAAATGCTAAAATACTATCTTTGTAGATTGATGTTAAATATTTTCAATTAATTATTACAGTAAATATTAATGAGACCTGAAAAAAATAAAAATAACAAAAGAACCACTCAAAAAGATAACGTAAAAACATTCCGAGTATCACAGTTCTTTGCTATCAGGGCAATTATGGGATTGGCGCTCTCACCAAACAGCAAATCTGTGGCTTACATCACAAACACCAATGGTATGCCTAATATTTGGACAATACCAATTAACGGCGGCTGGACAGAACAGATCACCTTGCAGGAAAATGCTGTAACAGCAATTTATTATAATCCAAAGCACAATGGAATTGCTTTTCAATCAGATAACCAGGGTGATGAAAACCATCAGTTGTATTATATCTCAGATAAAGGCGGCGAAGTAAAATACCTTACTCCATCACATAAAGGCTCACAGGTACAGTTCTGCTCATACAATAAAAAAGGAGATAAGATATTATTTTCGTCAAATAAAAGAGATAAAAGGTTTTTTGACACTTATTCAATTGATATTAATACAGGTACAGAAGAATATATATTCCAAAAAGATGATGTATTCCCATCAATTGCTGTAGATTGGAGCAGTGACGGAAAGTTTATCCTTTATCAGAAATTCTACAACAATGCCAACCAGGATGTTTTTTTATATAACACAATTACAAAAGAAGAGATAAACATTTCTGAGCATAAAGGCTCTATGAAAAATTTGGGATGCGTATTCAATAAAAAGGCTAATATGGTATATTTCCTATCTGATTACCAAAGAGAGTTTGTCGGACTCGCTTCTTATAATGTTAAAACCGGTAAATTAGATTGGGAAGTTCTGGATAAGTGGGATATCTCAAATTTTACTTTTTCACACAATGAGAAGTCATTACTATACTCAACCAACGAAAATGGGACAACAAAACTAAAGATTAAGAACCTTAAGTTAAGTAAAACAAAAACTCTTAAACTTCCAAAAGGTCACTGCGTATCATTTAGTTTTACTAAAGATGATAAAAAGATAGTTCTGATATTTGATTCACCGCAATACCCGAATGATATTTATGTTTACAATATTAAAAAAGAAAGGTTAAACCAGATAACATTTTCTATGATAGGCGGTATTCCAAAAAATGACCTTATAATACCGCAGGATATTAAATACAAAAGTTTTGACGGACTGGAAATTAACGGGTATATGTACTTACCCAGTGGTGTGAAAAAAGATGGCTCTAATGCAGCAATAGTATGGCCTCATGGGGGTCCCGAATGGCAGGAAAAGAACCTCTTCAATAAATACTTCCAGATATTTGCCAACCGCGGTTACGTTGTGATAGTCCCAAATTTTAGGGGAAGCACAGGTTACGGCAAATCATTTCAGAAGAAAATCTATAAGGATTGGGGCGGCAACGAATTTAAAGACGTTCTTGGAGCTCACGAGTATTTATTGAATTCCGGTTATGCTGATAAAAATAAAATTGCAGTTGTAGGCGGGTCATTTGGAGGATTTATGTGCTTAACATGTGTTACAAAAGCTCCTGAATTATGGAAATGCGCAGTTGATGTATTTGGACCATCGAACCTGTTGACATTCTTAAGCTCAATACCTGAACACTGGAAACCCGGCGTTGTTGAGTTAGTTGGCGATGCTGAGAAAGATAAAGATTTCCTTATAGAAAGATCTCCGATAAACTACGTTGATAATATTACATGTCCGCTGCTTATAGTACAGGGTAAAAATGACCCGAGGGTTGTTCAGGCAGAATCTGACCAGATTGCCGATAGATTAAGGTCACAAAATAAAGAAGTTGATTATACTGTACTCGAAGATGAGGGTCATGGTTTCAGTAAAGTTTCAAACCAGATAATGGTTTGGGAAAAGATTTGCGCATTCCTTGATAAACATTTAAAACAGAATTAATGAAGCAGAATGTTAACAAAATAATTGATGGTAAGCTCATATCAGCGCGGATAATTGAAGAGATAAAGAAGGAATTAAAACTTCACAACAATATCAAGCCGGGTCTTGCGTTAATCCTGGTGGGTAATAATCCTGCAAGTGAAATTTACGTTAAGATGAAAGAAAAAAAATGCGCTGAGCTTGGTTATCATTCAATTGTTAACAGACTTTCTGAAAAAATTACCGAAGCTGAGCTTCTTGCTCACATCCGTTCATATAATAACAGTAGTAAAATTCACGGGATACTTATCCAGCTTCCGCTGCCAAAGCATATTAATGAAATGAATATTCTCGAAGCTGTTGACTATAAAAAGGATGTTGATGGGTTCCACCCGGTTAACGCAGGCAGACTTATGATTGGTGAAAAATGCTTCATTCCCTGTACCCCTGCCGGAATACTTGAACTGCTTACGAGGTATAATGTTGAAACCTCGGGTAAAAATGCTGTAGTAATTGGCAGAAGTAATATTGTTGGTAAGCCAATTGCGAATATTTTGCTTCAAAAATCAATAGCAGCAAATTGTACCGTAACTATTGCACACAGCGCTACAGAAAAGATGATAGATTTCACGAGGAGAGCGGATATTATTATTGCCGCGATCGGGCAGCCGGAGTTTCTGAAGGCAAACATGATAAAAGAAGGTGTAGTAATTATAGATGTTGGTATAAACAAGATTGAAGATACCGCAAAACCAAAAGGATACAGGATTGTTGGTGATGTTGATTATAAAAAGTGCTCTAAAAAGGCATCTCTTATAACTCCAGTACCAGGTGGTGTTGGACCCATGACAATAGCAATGTTAATGAAAAATACGCTGGATTCTGCTCTGAAGAAGATTTATAGTTGAACTATAATAAGATTACGTAGCCTGACTATCATAGATAGTTCACTCCGTTCCTCGCAAAAAAGAAAATCATGGAAAAATCATACATAGAACTTGAAATTGCTTTTAATGAAACCTCTTACGACCTTATTTATAATAGACTTTACTTAAATGGCTTAACTGCAATTCTTGAAGAAGTAGAAACACTAAAGGTCTACCTGCCTGAGAGTGATTCCGAGCTTACCAAAAAGATAAAGAATGAATTGATCGAGCTTGACAGCATTCCAGTGAACAATATTAACATACAGAAATTCAAAAATAAGGACTGGAATATTGAATGGGAAAAGACCATTGAGCCGGTTTATATTCTGGATAAGCTAGTCATATATCCCTCATGGAAAAAAGATTCCCTTGACCTCAGCAAAGGAAACATTCCAATTGAAATAGACCCCAAAATGTCATTTGGCACGGGACACAATGAGACTACACAGCTTATTCTGGAGCAAATGAGCACATATATCTATCCCCTTAAGGATAAATACCTGCTTGATTTCGGCAGCGGCACAGGAATACTTTGCATTGCGGCAATTAAGCTTGGAGTAGTCAGAGCCGTGGCTATTGAAATTGACGATGATTCCATTGAAAACGCTAGGGAATATTTTGAATTGAATGGAGTTACTGATAAAATTACCATGCATCAGGCTGATATTGCAGTAATAACTGAAACCGGCTTTGATGTTGTTGCGGCAAATATTACAAGTAATGTTATAATCCCAAATCTAAGTAACATTTACAATATGCTAAAATCAGGCGGCAAGCTTTTTGTTACGGGAATATTGAAAGAAGAAACCGAAGAACTGATAAACGAACTTACAAAACACAATTTTTTGATGAAAGAATTAAAACAAAGGACTGAGTGGTCAGCTTTTTATGCAATTAAACAATAGTTCAAAATTACGTAGTCGCAGCCTTTTTAACTGGATTTTCTGTCAGGCTGCGTTTTAAATTTCATGTGTCGGGACGAAAGTCCCGACACCACTTGTTAGTGTGTCTTCGGGTCTTACGACCCGAAGAAAAAAATATAACATAATGATAAGACGCTCTACAATTGATATCGGAACCAACACCATACTTATGCTAATTGCTGAATATGACGAACAAAACAGCAAGATTCATACCATACTTGATATTCAACGGGTACCACGCTTAGGCAAAGGGGTTGATTCAAACCGCAACATACTGCCTGAATCAATCCAAAAGGCGATTGATATACTGAATGAGTACAAAACAATAAGCGCTGAACACAATTCATCATCAATCACAGCTACTGCGACAAGCTTTATAAGGGATTCACACAACAGGGATGAATTCATAAATGCCATAAAACAAAACACAGGGATTGATATCGTAATACTCTCTGGTAGTGATGAAGCTAAGTATACATTCATAGGTGGTGTTTATGATAATCTTGGTGCAAATTCAAAACAAACTACAGTTGATATCGGAGGCGGAAGTACAGAAATTACAACTGCAAATAAATCGGCAGCATCAATTCAGGAACTCTCGAAATTAACAATCACAGGAAAGAGTATGAACATTGGTTCGGTAAGGATAAACGAAAAGTATCTTAACCAGCACCCTCCCCCGTTTGAAAATATTGTAAATGCTGAGAATTTCATAAATGATAACCTTAAGGAAATTGATTTCGATATATCAGGAACTGAACTGATCGGTGTTGCAGGAACTGTTACAACACTTGGAGCAATTAAGCTTGGACTTGATAAATTCGAAGCGGATAAAGTGTACAACCTCAATATTTCAATTATTGAAATTGAGGAAATATTAAACAGGCTTATTCCTATGCCGATTGAAGAACTTTATGGTATGGGTGACTATATGACAGGACGTGCTGATATTGTCATCCCGGGTATTTTGATACTGAAATGTTTTATGCGGAAATTCGGATTTGATAATGTTAAGGTAAGTACTAAAGGTCTGCGTTATGGTGTGTTTTTGAGAAATATATTATAATCTATTGTTGTTGGTGAACTTCCTCTGTTATGCAGAGTAAGTCTTACAACACCAACAACGGGGTAAGAGAAATATTGTAATATGTATTTAGAACTATTTATTTGCCATTTAAGATACAATTTCAATTTTATATAAATATTTCTATATTAGGGCAATATAAAATTATAATATGCTTAAAGAATACATTAATGCAGCAATGAACAAAGCCATGTATGAGATCATTGATGATAAAACATATTATGGTGAAATTCCAGATTTTAAGGGATTATTTGCAAATGAATCAAATCTTGAAGAATGCAGAAATGAACTTGAAGATACACTTGAGGACTGGATTCTATTGAGTATTTCCAAACACCTGCCTCTTCCTATAATTGATGGTATCGAATTAAAGGTTGAGGAAACCATAGATGCCTAAGATAGGTCCAATTAAAAGAAAGGACTTAATTTATTATTTAAGATTATTTGGCTTTTCGGGACCTTATTCAGGTGGGAAACATCAATTTATGATCAAAGATTTCATTAGGCTGGTTATTCCTAATCCACATAAAGGAGAAATCAGCAGAGAGCTTTTGACAAGAATAATAAAACAAGCTAATATTTCTAAACAAGATTGGGAATCGGCAAAATAATTTTAATACAATTCCATTTTTAATTCGCCTTTATCAACACCAATATCCCCTGATAAACTAAATTCACAGCAATTGCGAGAATAAAAAATCCCATCATCCTTGTTAAAACATTAATTCCTTTTGCGCCAAGCTTTTTCATCAGTGGTAGTGATAGGATAAGGAATAAGTAAGTAACAACTCCTATCAGAAAAATCCCTATCACAAATCCAACATAATCTTCAAAATGTTTTGCTCCGGTCGAGAGCCCTATAACAGCTCCAATAGCGCCAGGTCCGCTCAATATTGGCATCGCCATAGGCATAAATGAAATATCAACATTCTGCACCTTCGATGTACTTTCCTGCTCATCATCAGCTTTGGAATTCACCATCTGCCAGCAGGTGTTGGCGACAATGAGTCCACCTGCAATTTGGAGCACCCCAAGGGATATTCCAAACAGCTCAAGCAGTAACTTTCCTATCAGCAGAAAAGTTATCAATATGAAAAATACATTGATGGATATTTTCCTTGCCTGTTGTTTCCTGAAATCAGGGGTATCATGCGCGGTGAGTCCGGAAAATGCTGGCACTCCCCCAATTGGATTTATCAGCGGGAACAACACACTGAACGCAACACCTGCAAATGTTAATATATCCTGAATTGCCATTAAAAATTTATAATTAATTTGAAATCATTGGTAAACCCAAGTTCAGAAGGAATTTCATTTTCAAAATAAAGTTCAACTGCTTCAATTAAATTCGAGATTGTTTTTTCAATTGATATACCCTGTGTAACAACTGGAATTTCTATACATTCCCCTACATAAAAACCATCTTCACCTTGTTTGATGCTGGAATCGATTGAATTTTTAAATAACAATTAATTCTTATTAGATTTATTCATTAACTGCATAATTGCCAAGACCTTTAGGTCGTGGCAACTCAATAATAATCTTAACCTCACCCCCA
>JANPBV010000038.1:0-7991 GCA_031430615.1 Ignavibacteria bacterium
TTCCCTATTTTTTCAAATGACCATTTTTTAACCGGTATCAGCTCATTTCTTTTTACCTCATCAGTTGTATGGATAGAAAACTGAAGCTGGAAATTACCTTTCCCAAATTTTTCATTCTTCATCCGCAGCATTTCCTCGAAAAAATCTTCGCTGCCTTTTGGGGCTATTGATGAAATAGACGGCATAAATCCCGGAGCATTAAAATACTTATCGAACTCATCAATCACTTCAAGTACATTCATATTAAAAGCAGGCTCACCCATTCTTGTAAAATGTACCTTTAGTTGTTTTACAGGTATTATACTATCAGGGAATCTTTTTGAAATCATGTAGTCAATTTGCCAGAAAATGCCCTCTTTGCTTATTCTGCCCAGGTAATACGGACCCGCATCACAAATAGTACAATTTACGGGACAGCCGTATAATGTTGATACAGTTAATATCCATTTTTCATTTCTATGTTTGGGATTTTGAAGTGATTCCACAAATTCAACAAGGTTACCGCCTGCAGTTTCAGCAATATAAACAATTGCAAGGTCTTCATTGCCTGTGGAGGTAAGTATTTTCATTTAAACTGGATGGATTTAAATTCCCCGAAAAGGTATTTTACTTTATTCCTCTGGTATTTACCGGTTGATGTAACAGGAATAGTATCTGTGAAAATTATTGTTTTAGGAGTTTTATAAGCAGGCAGCTTTTTCCTGCAGCTTTTAATAATTAATTCTTTAATTTCTTCTGTCTCACTTACTCCATCTTTCAATTGAACTAGCGCCCCGACTTCCTCGCCATACCAGTCATTATCAAAACCAACTGCAATTCCGGCTTTTACTTCAGGAATTCCCATTAGTACTTCATCAATTTCAAGCGGCGCTATATTTACACCACCACGGATAATAAGTTCCTTGATCCTGCCTGTAATGAAAAAATATTTTCTGCCAAGCTCATCGTTCACATAAAAGCCTTCATCACCGCTTTTGAACCATCCGAATTCAAATGTTTTATCATTGGCTTCCGGGTTTTCATCATAATATTTCATTACATTGTGTCCACGAATGACTATCTCACCTCTCGAATTTTCATTCAATGATTCACCTTTATCGTTATGAATATCCATTTCATTCGGTTCAATTGCTATTCCAATTGAAGGGAAACCATAATGATGAAGCCATTTTTTATGTTGGCTTTCATTTAGATCGATCGGGATAAAGCATGAATAACAGGTAGTTTCAGAAAGTCCGTAGCCATGGACTATTTTTAAACCAAACATTCCTTCAAATTTTGAAACAAGTTCGCAAGTTAATGGTCCGGCACCGCAAATAATATGTTTGAAATTACTTAGAGACCTCACCCCTTTACAAGGTTGTAAACCCGTCCCCTCTCCTAAGAGGAGAGGGGTGATGTCTTTTTTAAATTCAATATCAGATTCATAATCATGGCATAGGAATTGCAGTAATGTTGGTACAACACTTACAATATTCACATTTTCATCAGCAAGTATTTTAAAGAATCTCTCAGTATGGAATTTTTGGTTTAATATCATCACACCGCCTACAAAAAATGATGTCATAATTGTAACAACTGTTCCGTTTACATGGTGAATTGGCAGCACACACATCATTACAGTACCCGTTTCAATTTTGTGCCATTTGCTTATTCCCTCAGCATCAGCCATGAGGTTATATTGGGTCAATACAACCCCTTTGGGTAACCCCGTAGTACCTGAGGTATAAACGATGAGTGCTTCTGTTTCCTGATTTACTGATTCATCCGGTTCAAATATTGCAGATTGCTTATCGATTTCATTTTCAAATACAGGCAGGTTTCTTGTAGGAATATTTTCTTCATCACCATGTATAATAACCAGCAGATTTAGTTCAGTAACTGTATCTTTAAAACGCTCATAATACTCCTGTTTTAAAAATGCCAGTTTAGTATGAGAGCTCCCGAGGATATATTTTATTCTATCGGGTTCTTCGTTAACATTCATAGGAACAACTGTTGCACCCAATGCCCATGCTGCATAATATTGTATAACTGTATTTATGTGATTATGAGAAATTGTAGAAATTCTATCCCCAGGGTTAATTCCTAAACTCTTTAAATAATTTGCAGTCTTAAATACCTTTTGCGCAAAATCATTATAATTTAATGAGATTTTTGGGGAATTATCGGGATAAAATGTGATATAATTATCCTCAGGCTGTAAGCACGCGCGGTATTGGAGTAGCTCGAATATATTCCTGTATTTTACAAGATAATTATCGGGAGCTATCCCATTTACAAAATGGGATTTAATAATGTTTTGCTGAGTGTTTTCTGAGAGTATCATAATGGGAACAAAAATAATTCATTAAGCTATAACAAAAAAGGCTGTTTTCGAACAGCCTTTTAATAAATAAGAACACTGATAAAACTGATTTTACAGATGTACACTGACAATTATATACTTATTTTATCAACACCATCTTCCTGGTTTCCGTAAAATCACCTGCCTGAAGTTTATAGTAATATATACCGCTTGGGTAATTTGAACCGTCAAAATCAACTTCATAAGTTCCGGGTCTAAGTAATTCATTTACTAATACTTCAACTTCACGACCAAGAATATCATACACAGACAGGAATGTCTGTGTTACTGATTTGCCACTAATATCAAATTTTATTTTTGTTACCGGGTTAAACGGGTTTGGGTAGTTTTGTGAAAGAGAAAAATTGTTTGGCACTTCTGTGTTGATACTGTTTAGTCCTACTAAACCACCAGCATCAGTCGTTTTTAATAATAATCCGGATGAACCAGTTATGAAACCTGTTAATGAATTAATGAAAAAAACAGAAGTTAGAAAATTTGTTACACCAGAATTCTGAGGTAACCAATTTGTACCTCCATCTGTAGTAGTAATAATTTTGCCCTGAGAACCTGCCGCATATCCAGTATTTAAATCCGTAAAGTAAATTCCATAAAAAGTTGACTGAAATCCTATATTCACTACGTTTACAGACCAACTTGCACCAGAATTATTTGTTAGACAAAATTGAATATTTGGCGGTGAAAATGCACCAATAGCAAAACCACTTTGTGAATTTATGAACTGTATATCATTAATATCTAAAAATGGATATCCGGTTATACTCCAATTTATCCCTCCATTGGTTGTTCTGAAAATTTTGTAATTACCCGATGTAGTTACATGTCCTGTTAAAGCATCTGTAAAAATTATTTTACTTATTGTATTTGCATTAAACGGATTTCCAAGAACTGGATTAATAAAAGTGCCGCCACCATCAGTTGTTTTTAACATTTCCGCTAAGACACCAGCTACATAACCTGTGTTTTGATCTATAAAAGAAATAGTCCTGAACGCAGTTGCATATGGCCCGGAGTGAATTACATTCCAGTTAAAGCCTCCATTCGTAGTTTTTAAAATTTTTTGAGAATCACAAACTGCAAAACCAAGATTTAAATTAATGAATTGATATGAATTAATCCTATAATTTAAATTCGAGATTATATTCCAATTAATTCCAGTATTTGTTGTTTTCAGGAAAATTGATGAAGATATTCCATTTGTACCGAATACAAATCCCGTATTTGCGTTTAAAAAAATAGGCTGAAAAAGAGCCATTGATGTACCAGAATTGACCTGATACCATCCGCTTTGGGAAAATATTATTGACTGGGAAAGTATAAGTACAGCAAGGAAAAATTTGATTTGTCTCATATATACTCCTTTTAGGTTTACTGAGTATTACAAAAATAGTGCATAAAGAAACAATAAAAAAGGCTGTTTTGCAACAGCCTTTGAATCCGAAATCGTCAATTCGCAGTCCGAAATCCGGTTACTCTATTTCCGCTTCGTGTCCTTCTTCGTTCCATGTATATGGATAGTTAGGAAGGTCAAATGCTTTGGCATGCTCGGTTAGCTTTAATGGGTGGAAAGTATCAAGCATTACGGCAAGCTCAAGTGTCTCCTTTTTACCGATTGATGCCTCCATTGTTCCGGGATGGGGTCCGTGTGGTATTCCCCCCGGGTGCAAAGTGAATGAAGCCAGGTCAACACCTTTGCGTGACATAAAGTTACCTTCTACATAATACAGTACTTCGTCGCTATCTATATTACTGTGATTGTATGGAGCAGGAACTGCATCAGGATGATAATCAAACAACCTTGGACAGAATGAACATATAACATAATTTCTGGCTTCAAATGTCTGGTGCACCGGAGGCGGCTGATGGATTTTACCTGTGATTGGCATAAAATCATTAATGTTAAATATCCACGGGTAGAAATAACCATCCCAGCCAACAACATCAAACGGGTGGTAATCAAAAATATAATGATGCAGCTTATTGAATTTTTTTATCTTTACAAGGAACTCCCCTTTTTCATCAACTGTCAATAATGTTTCCGGCAGTCTGAAATCGCGCTCACAAAATGGTGCGTGCTCAAGGTATTGACCATATGTGTTTTTATATCTTGCAGGGGTGTAAACCGGGCTGGGAGATTCAATTACAAGGAATTTTGTTTTTTCTGACTTAGTGATAATTTTATAAATTACACCTCTTGGAATAATTATATAATCTCCGTCATGATAATCCAAAGAGCCGTATTGTGATTCAAGTGTTCCGCTGCCATAATGCACAAAAATAACTTCATCACCTTCACCGTTTTTATAGAAGTAATCCATTTGCTTGTTAGGGTTACATATGCCCATAGAAACATCATTATTGAAGAGCATTACTTTTCTTCCTGATATCGGGTCACCTTCTGATTTTGCATCTAGTGTTCTTAAGTGATAATGCCTAAGTGAACCTTCGTTCCATTCCTTATAGCCAATATCTTCCACTTCTTTAATTTTCTTTACTCTTGTGGGCGGATTGATGTGATATAGTATAGAAGATATCCCAGAAAATCCTTCAGTCCCGATAACCTGTTCCTGATATAATGAGCCATCAGGCTTCCTGAATTGAACGTGTCTTTTTTGAGGTATCCTCCCCAGCTTATGATAGAATGACATAATTAATAGTTAAATAGTGAATTTGCGAAATAGTGAAATAGTGTTCATTGTTGAGCGAAGCGAAATCCCGCTCTGCGGGACTCATTGATCATTACTCATTGTTAATTGTTACAGTGTTCCTCTAACAGCCTGCTCTCTTTCGATAGCTTCAAATAACGCCCTGAAGTTTCCTTTGCCGAATGATTTAGCGCCTTTGCGCTGGATAATTTCAAAGAAAACCGTTGGTCTGTCTTCAATTGGTTTACTAAAGAGCTGAAGCAAATAGCCATCATCATCTCTATCTACAAGGATTCCATGTTTAGCAAGCTCATCCATATCCTCATCAATTTTTCCTATACGCTTCTCGAGTTCCTGGTAATATGTCGCCGGCACACGGAGGAATTCTATTCCTCTTCTTTTAAGCTCGCTTACCGTTTCTATAATATTGGTTGTACTCATAGCAATATGCTGAACTCCGGCTCCGTGGTAGAATTCAAGATATTCATCTATCTGAGATTTTTTCTTTCCCGCGGCAGGTTCATTAATTGGAAATTTAATTTTTCCTGTTCCGCTTTGCATAACCTTGCTCATTAATGCTGTGTACTCGGTTGAAATATCTTTATCATCAAAAGATAATAACTGGCTAAAGCCCATTGCCTCAGCGTAGAAGTTAACCCAGAAATTCATTTTGCCAAGCTCAACATTACCTACCATATGGTCAACAGATCTTAATCCCGCATCTTTCACACCCTGCACAGCTTTTGCAGATGCATCAACAAAACCCGGGAGGAATAAACCTTTGTAACTATTTCTTTGAATGAATGAGTGAATTGTATCACCATATGTTTTAATTGCTGAACGGATTATGAAACCATTCTCATCCTCTATCTTAGTTGGCTCAAGAACAGGTATCGCGCCGCGTTTTACAGTTTCATTAAATGCGCTTGCGGCATCATCCACTTCAAGAGCAATATCCCTGACGCCATCGCCATGCTGTTTGATGTGATCTGACATAAAATTATCCGGGTGGTATGGTGTTGAAAGCAGAAATTTAATTTTCCCCTGCTCAAGCAGGTATGAAGCACGCTCACGATTCCCGGTTTCAAGTCCGCTGTATGCTGTAAGTTTAAATCCCATTGCGTACTGATAATAAATAGAGGTTTGTTTCGCATTTCCGCAATAGAATTCTATATGATCCCAATTCTTTAACGGCAGAAAATCTTCTGTTTTGCCTTTTTCTTCGCTTTTAACTTCAGGTGATATTGTATCCATTTTAATATGTTTTAATTTTCACTCCAACTGAAAGATCAGTCTTAAAGGAGCACATTCGGGACAAATATAAAAAAACTCATTATAAGATTATATGACAAATGGATTCTAAATTCTTAAAATCGGTAATTAATAGTATCTTTGAATATAACAAGAATTATAGGTAATTTTGTCTTTAAGGAACTCCTTTGGAGTAATAATTGGGAAAAATCAGGTTATTTTTATCATTAAATTTAGGAAGCAACGAGATTCCCTCATTAAGGCAGGATCAGTCTGTAATTAAGGGTATAGTTGGGAACGAAGGTATCCGCTGGGAAGACCCTGATAAATTTCATTTAACTTTGAGATTTTTGGGTGATGTTGATGAAGATAAAATTGAACCTTTAAGAGATACACTTGAACGGTTGAAATTCGATTTTGAAAAAATTGAATTTACATCGGATAAAATTGATTTTTTCCCAAACAGAAGATTTCCGAATATTATTTATGCGGGCTTAAAGGAAATTGGCAATAATACAGAAACACTTGTTGGTTTCATTGATAAAATAATTTATAATTTCGGGGTTAAGCCTGATAAAAAATTTATACCGCATATCACCTTCGGCAGGTTTAATAAAAACAAAAGAAGAAAAATTGGATCAACAGTTGAGTTCAATTTATCTAATTTAAAAATTGGTTTTGATTCGTTTTCTTTGATGAGAAGCAAGTTAATGCCCGAAGGTTCTGAATACGAAGAACTAAGCATTTTTAATTTTACCAAATAGAGAATATATATGCCATTTTACGAATACAAGTGTTCAAATTGCGGATTTGAGTTAGAAGAATTGCAGAAGATGAGCGACCTTCCTTTAAAAAAATGTCCGAATTGCAGTAAGGATTCATTACAAAAACTAATTGGTACAGGCGGAGGGCTGATATTTAAAGGCAGCGGCTTCTACCTTACTGATTACAAGAAAAAATCTTCCACTGAACCAGCTACATCAAAAACATCTGAAGTTCCGGAGAACAAAAAAGAAACAGGTAAATCATCAGAGAAACCGGCTGAGAAATCACCGGAGAAAACTGCAAGCACAACAGATACCAAAAAAACAGAAAATACTAAGAAAGAAAAATAAACTTAAATGTATACAGTAGAATTCAATAAGCTGCCAAATTTTAATAATCTTTACCTTGATTATATTTCATCAGGTGAAGAAGATTACAAAAAACTTAAACCTTTTTTCAATTCTTATTACAGAGAAAATGAAGATATTTTTAAGGTCATTGATGAAAAGGTGCATAATTATAATACCAGCAGGTATTTTGATAAAAATGTGCTGATTGATATTTTAAAAAGACAGAATGTTACATTTGGCGGGGATGATGCAACAGCAACAAATATTGAAATGCTTGTAAGTGAAAATACATTTGCAGTTGTTACGGGTCAGCAGGTTGGTTTATATACGGGTCCGTTATATACTATACTAAAAACTATTTCAACGGTTAAGTTAGCCAAAGAGCTTAAAGAAAGATTTCCGCAATTTAATTTTGTTCCTGTATTCTGGCTGGAAAGCGAAGACCATGATATTGATGAAGCTAACCACACATATCTGATAGATAAGCAAAATGATCTTGTAAGGGTTGGGTTTGACCAGGAGAATAAAAATGATGAAGAGGGACCGCGCAAAAACTCTCCACCTGTTGGCAATATTGAGTTTGGTGAACTTATAAACAGCATTAATGAACAG